>NZ_AKIX01000044.1:0-75261 GCF_000282075.1 Brevibacillus sp. BC25 | reverse complement strand
CCCCCAACTGGCTTTACCTTACCATGAATACTCACTTCGCCAGTCATGGCCAGTAAATTATCGACAGGCTGATTCAATATCGCCGAGTAGATCGCAGTGGCAATGGTAATGCCCGCAGAAGGCCCATCGACTGGGATGCCTCCGGGAAAATTGATATGCAGATCGTAATCATACGGGCGGACACCCATTCTGTTCAGGACAGTCAAAACGTTTTCGATCGATCCTTTTGCCATCGACTTCCGGCGGATCGTCCGGTTGCGGCTGCCCATCTCCTCTTCCTCGGCCATTCCTGTCATCGCCATTCGACCTTGACCAGGAACAGCGGTAGGTGAAGCAGTCACTTCAAGCTCCATCACACTGCCCATGTTCGGACCGTACACAGCAAGACCGTTGACCAATCCGACCTGCGGTGTATCATGTACCTGTTTTTCTGGACGAGGCGATTTTTGACTGCTGTGCATCACCCATTCCACATCGGCAGCCTGGATGTCTTGGCGTTCTTCCGTCAAGGCAATTCCGGCAGCAATTTGCACCGTATTGATCGCTTCACGTCCATTGGTCGCATAGCGCTCGATTACGGAAACAGCGCTGTCTTCTATATTCATATTCATTTTAGGCACGGCCGTACGCACGATACTCCCAATTTCTCCAGCCTTTAATGGGCGGAAAAAGATTTCCAGGCAACGGGAACGAAGCGCAGGAGGCAGTTCTTCTGGCAACCTCGTCGTCGCTCCAACCAGACGGAAATCGGCGGGTAAACCGTATTTGAAAACGTCATGAATATGAGAAGGAATTTGGTTATTTTCCTCGCTGTAGTAAGCACTCTCTAGCATGACTTTGCGGTCTTCAAGAACCTTTAGTAACTTATTCATCTGCACAGGATGGAGTTCCCCTATTTCATCAAGAAAAAGCATGCCACCGTGCGCTTTCGTCACAGCGCCTGGCTTTGGCTGCGGAATCCCCGCCTGCCCAAGCGAGCCAGCCCCTTGATAAATAGGATCATGTACAGAGCCGATTAACGGGTCAGCAATCCCGCGTTCATCAAAACGAGCAATCGTCGCATCGATTTCAATAAACTTGGCATCAGAAGAAAACGGCGATAGCTGATTTTTCTTTGCTTCTTCCAGCACGACCCTAGCCGCTGCGGTCTTGCCTACACCAGGTGGTCCATAAATAATGACATGTTGTGGGTTGGGACCACACAAAGCGGCGCGCAACGCACGAAGCCCATCTTCTTGTCCTACAATTTCTTCCAAAGTAGCTGGTCTCGTTCTCTCTGACAGAGGTTCTGTCAATGCAACCATTCTCATTTTACGTATGGAATCAAGATCCTTGCGCGATTCCTTTTCGGTTGAGGTTTTCGTGTTTCTCTGCGCTCGCAGCAAGTTCCAAAAGTAGGTGCCGATCACGATACCAACAACCACTTCAATGACAGCAATGACCAATGTCGTATAGTCCATATGCAGTCCCTCCCATGCGTCTTCGCTTGCGGTCAACTTTTGTCCCCCAAAGAGGAGGGAACACGTTCATGACCGTTTTGTGCATATGTAAAGCTTCTCTTGAACGATATCAAGTAGTATTGCCCCGCAAGCGTAGACGTAAACCAACAACAAAAAAACCACCTCGCTTATCACGAGATGGTTTGTGTAGACAATGCTTATGCTGTTTCTTCGTGCAATTCCTGGCCTTCTTTGGTCAACAGTTGTGGCTTCACTTTATCGCGAACCGTTTCTTCGGTAATCACGCACTTGTTGACGTCTTCTCTGGAAGGAAGTTCATACATCATGTCGAGCATGATTTGTTCGATAATCGCACGCAGTCCGCGCGCACCAGTGTTGCGCTTAATCGCTTCTTTGGCGATTTGCATGAGCGCACCGTTATCGAACTCCAGCTCAACACCGTCGAGACTCAGCAGTTTTTGGTACTGTTTCACCAAAGAGTTTTTCGGCTCTGTCAGGATACGCACGAGCGTCTCCTCATCCAGCGGCTCCAAGGTAGCAAGCACTGGCAAACGACCGACGAACTCCGGAATCAGACCAAATTTCAGCAGATCTTCCGGCAAAATGTATTTCAGGTATTCTCCGGCTTTCAGATCGCCTTTTACGCCATCTCCGAAGTCTGCACCAAAACCGATGACTTTTTTACCCAAACGACGCTTGATAATCTGCTCGACGCCATCAAATGCACCACCGCAGATGAACAAAATGTTAGAAGTGTCGATTTGGATAAACTCTTGGTGAGGATGCTTGCGTCCGCCTTGTGGTGGAACACTCGCAACAGTACCCTCCAAAATTTTCAAAAGCGCTTGTTGAACGCCTTCACCAGATACATCACGCGTGATGGATGGGTTTTCCGATTTACGGGCTACCTTATCAATCTCGTCAATGTAAATGATTCCTTTTTCAGCCTTCTCAACATCATAGTCAGCAGCCTGGATGAGCTTGAGCAAGATGTTTTCAACGTCTTCACCCACATAGCCTGCTTCTGTCAGAGAAGTTGCGTCCGCAATCGCGAAAGGTACATTCAGAATGCGCGCCAATGTTTGCGCGAGCAACGTTTTCCCGCTACCAGTCGGACCGATCAGCATGATGTTGGATTTTTGCAGCTCCACATCCTCGATCTTCGCCCCGGAATTAATCCGTTTGTAGTGGTTGTACACCGCTACAGACAAGGACTTCTTCGCCATATCTTGACCGATGACATAGTCGTCCAAGATTTTGCGAATTTCCACTGGCTTTGGAATTTCTTTCATATCGATTTCTTCTTCAGTGCCCAGTTCTTCCTGTACAATTTCATTGCACAGTTCGATACATTCGTCACAAATGTAAACACCAGGACCAGCTACCAGCTTGCGCACCTGTTCCTGGGACTTGCCGCAGAAGGAACACTTCAGTTGGCCTTTGTCGTCGTTAAACTTAAACATGCGCTTCACCTCACAACGGGTCAGTTTTTGCGTTCGATAATAGAGTCAATCAATCCGTAGGCCTTTGCTTCTTCTGCACTCATGAAATTGTCGCGGTCTGTATCTTGCTCTACGCGTTCATAAGGCTGACCTGTCCGCTCAGACAAAATCTCATTCAGCTGGCGCTTCGTTTTCATAATCCATTCCGCATGAATGCGGATGTCTTCTGCTTGCCCACGCACACCACCGAGCGGTTGGTGAATCATTACTTCGGCATTTGGCAGAGCGAAGCGCTTGCCTTTTGCACCAGCAGCCAACAGGAATGCACCCATGCTGGCAGCCATGCCCACACAAATCGTGGACACATCCGGTTTGATGTACTGCATGGTGTCATAGATGGCCATTCCTGCTGTAACAGAACCACCTGGAGAGTTTATGTATAGCGATATGTCTTTGTCCGGATCTTCTGCCTGCAAGAAAAGCAGCTGAGCGACAACCAGATTGGCGATTTCATCATCAATCTCGGTGCCCAAGAGAATAATCCGGTCTTTCAGGAGGCGCGAGTAAATATCGTAAGAGCGCTCTCCCCTGCTTGTTTGCTCGATGACCATAGGGATTAGCATTATGTATTTTCCTCCTTTGCCGAAAAAAGTCAATGGTGGAAAAACAAGGCACGATACACTCGTGCCTTGTGGTCTTGACAGCCAGCATCAGGGTTAGCCTGCCCACTGACCAATCATGCGTTCTTCTAAGCTTATGCTGTTACTTTGCTTTCTGCAACCAGCAAATCTACTGTTTTGCGAGTTTGCACATCGCGGTACAGAGCAACCATGCCATCTTGTGCAGAGAAGATTTTGCGCAGCTCATCAGCTGGGCGGCCGTATACGCCAGCCAGTTTATCCAGTTCTGCGTTTACGTCTTCTTCTGTTGCTTCGATGTTTTCTGCTTTGCCGATTGCTTCCAAAGTCAAGGAAGTGCGAACGCGGGATGTTGCATCTGCACGCAATTGATCACGCAGTTGGCTCTCATCCATGCCGGAGAACTGGTAGTACAGTTCCAGAGTCATGCCTTGGTATTGCAGACGTTGACCAAATTCATTTACCATTTGATCCAATTCATGCTCAACCATTACTGCTGGCAGATCGATCTCAGCGCTTTCAGCTGCTTTCAGAACGAGCTGCTCACGAACATATTGATCTTTTTCTTGCGCTGTTTTTTCTTCGAGTTTTTTCTTGGTGTCTGCTTTCAGCTCTTCCAGCGTGTCGAACTCGCTCACGTCTTTGGCAAACTCATCATCCAAAGTAGGCAGGTTTTTGCGCTTCAGGCTGTTCAGCTTCACTTGGAATACCGCTTCTTTACCAGCGAGGTTAGGAGAGTGGTACTCTTCAGGGAAAGTTACGGTAATTTCTTTTTCTTCGCCGATGTTCAAACCAGCCAGTTGCTCTTCGAACCCTGCGATGAAAGTACCGGAACCCAGTTCCAGAGAGTAATCTTCCGCTTTACCGCCTTCAAAAGCTACTCCGTCTTGGAAGCCTTCGAAATCGATTACAGCGATATCGCCTGTTTGTGCGGCACCCTCTTCTACTGCTACGAGCTCAGCATGACGCTCTTGCATGCGCTTCAGTTCAGCGTCAACGCTCTCTTCTGTTACAGAGAAGTCTTTTTCTTCGATGGACAGACCTTTGTAGTCGCCCAGCTTCACTTCAGGCTTCACAGTTACAGTCGCTTTGAAGATCAGGTTTTTCCCTTGTTCCATTTGCGTTACGTCTACTTCTGGACGATCTACTGGCTCGATACCAGCTTCACGAACAGCTTGTCCGTATGCAGTTGGAAGCAGAATGTCAAGAGCGTCTTGGTACAAAGATTCTACACCAAAACGGGATTCGAACATTTTGCGTGGTACTTTTCCTTTACGGAATCCTGGAACTTGAACTTTTTGAACCACTTTTTTAAACGCTTGATCCAATGCTGCGTCTACTTGCGTAGCATCTACTTCAATCGTCAGGACTCCCTGGTTATTCTCTACCTTTTCCCAATTTGCTGCCACGTAAACTTCCCCTCCTAAATCGAATCAACAGAACATCGCCAGCCGCGCCATGGTATCTTCGCAGGCTCGGATGATAATATTCTAGCCATTATAACCATTCTAGTATAGCACAAATCTTTTAGTTTTCAAGAAGACCTCATTGGTCGACGAACAGAATAGTTCCCTCCCAATTGTGAAACCCGGTTGCCTAAATGATCATAAAACGCCACGGATATGTAAACTTCTGTCGGGCTCGTTCCTGTCTCTTCTAAAAGAGCATATGTCGGTACGTGAAAACCGCGCGGCATTTGCAGGCTGCCCGGATTCAGAAACAAGATGTCTCTCTCTACACCACAGACAGGTACATGAGAGTGACCGAAAACCACTACATTTGCTCCGACCTCTTCTGCACGGTAATGAAGGCGCAGAAGAGAGCCTTTCACTCCGAAAAGATGCCCGTGCGTTTGCAGGATGTGAAGTTCGCGCCATTCGGTCTCTTGTTCAGTCGGCACCTCTTGTGTCGAATCGCAATTGCCTCGGACAAGCGTCATGTTGGAAAACGGCTCGCGCTGATGGTCGACACAAAAATCGCCACAATGCAAAATTTTTTCGACATGATGTCGGTTGACGACCTGGCTTACTTCCCGAACCAAGCCGTGGCTATCGCTCATGATGAGAATTCCCATCACGCCTCACTCTCCTGTTTTCTCTCTTGTCTACTTGATGATTTCAAGCAGTTGCTGCATGGCACGAGCGCGGTGGCTGATCTGGTTCTTTTCTTCTGGCATGAGTTCGGCCATCATTTTGTCCATCGATGGGATGTAGAATACCGGATCATATCCGAAGCCGTTTGTCCCTTTTGGCTCACGCGCGATCACACCCTCACAAGCGCCAGTGGAAATGATTGGATCTTCGCCTGGAATCACCAACGCCAACGTGCATCGGAAGCGAGCTGTGCGTTCCTGTGTCGACACTTCTTCCAGCTCTTTCAACAATTTACGCCAATTCTGCTCGTCTGTTGCATCTTCCCCAGCGAAGCGTGCGGAGTAAACTCCAGGGCGTCCTTCCAGCGCATCTACTTCCAGACCTGAATCGTCACCGAGAGCTGGCATGTTCAAGTATGTAGAGATTTCGATTGCTTTTTTCAGCGCATTTCCTTCGAAGGTGTCCTTGTCTTCTACTACCTCAGGCACACCGTCAAATTCAGCGAGGCTAATTCCTTCCCAGCCTGCCTCTGCGAACAGCCTGTTGAATTCTTTCACTTTTCCTTGGTTACGTGTTGCGAGAACAACTTTTTTCCGATTAGGCATGACTTTCCTCCGCTACTGATTGTACAAAAGAGAGCGAAACATCAGCGAGCGCCTCTTTTTGACTGTTAATCAAGTTGTCAATGCCGACTTTTGCAAGGGCAATCATTTCTTGTAGCTGTTCAGGAGAAAACGGGGCATCCTCCCCTGTTCCTTGCAGCTCGACAAACTTTCCTTTTCCCGTCATGACGACATTCATGTCGACAATCGCTGTAGAATCTTCTTTGTAGTTGAGATCGAGCACGGCTTCCTCGCCAACTACCCCTACAGAGGTCGCTGCCAGGAAATCGTTGAGCGGCAGCTGTTTCCAGGTGCCACTATCTACCAATTTTTGCATCGCGTCTACCATTGCCACGAAGGCTCCGGTAATCGAAGCTGTCCGTGTACCTCCGTCTGCCTGGATGACATCGCAATCCAACCAAATAGTGCGTTCACCCATTGCTTCAAGGTTCACGACGGAGCGCAGAGCACGTCCGATCAGACGCTGAATCTCCATTGTGCGTCCACCGACTTTTCCTTTGGACGACTCACGCGCGTTGCGAGTCGCTGTTGCTCGGGGAAGCATGGAATACTCGGCTGTGATCCAGCCCTTCCCGCCACCACGCATAAAAGGCGGTACCCGGTCCTCCAAAGTCGCCGTACAAATCACCTTTGTGTCTCCGACTTCAATCAGGCACGATCCTTCTGCGTGTTTAATGTAATTGCGCGTAATGGTTACAGGGCGCAATTGATCATGGGCACGGCCATCCACTCTCATTCCAAGTTCCTCCTAAATCGCTTTGTTACACTCCGCTCATTATACCAGAGGCGGGAAACGATCTGCCACTGCACAAACGCCTCTTCCTTATTTACGTTAATTGCAAATATTCTTGTCACTTCCTCCATGCTACCAGCAGCTACGCTTGCAGCAAACAATTGGCGAACAAAAACCACGCTCGTTAATACGGGCGTGGCTCGTTCATTACATCTGTATGGGATTGAGTTGAACCGGGCGGCTAACTGGCTTGGTGAACTCGCCACTAGCTAGCGGTTTTCCTTCCACTAGCAGCTGCACTTGCTTGGCTCCTGTCGTTTCTGTCAATGACAAGACGAGCGATTGCAGGGCTTCTGGGCTCGCTTCCTTGCCATCGTCATACTTGAGGATGTCACTGCTCAAATTGACCGTCACCAAATCTTTTTCCTGCTTCACATTCAGAACACGTGTCGTACGCAGCAAGGAACTAAAGAGCTGAGATCCTTGTTTCGGTCCTTTGATCAACTCTTCAACGGTTGCCTTGGCGATGTCAGCCGTTTCAGGAACCAGGCGAGTGACTGGGACATAATACGTACGTGTATCATCCAGCTGTCCTTGGAAATAAACCGTTACGCTGGAGGTATCTCCTGGTACCGCCCCATCGCCCAGTTCGAGATTGACTCCTTGATTCCGGTCTAATAGCGTAATGGGTGTTTTGGCTGCTGGCATTTCCGTCAACGGCGTTCCATTCACCCAAATTTGCACAGTCTTGACGCTGCTAAACTCCGTCAACGCCCGGGTGACTGCATCGACAATTTTCTTCTCGTCTTTCTCCTCGTACGTTTTGAAGTCTTTGGAAAAATCGACAGTGGCTACGCCGTTTTTGATGACAAGTCCTTTTACTTCTGTCCCTTTCGGCAAGACAGCGGAGAAGCCACCCTGGAGCATGCTCTCTACCGGACCACCTTTTACCATGTAGCTCAATACTTGTTTGGCAGGACCTTCTGATTTCGGAAGAGTCATCGAGACAGGAACGATATATCCGTTAGCATCCTGCAAGTACACCATTCTCTCTCCAGTCTCCTGAACGACCGGTTGTGCCCCTTCTTTTGCAGCATCCGGGGACGGCATGCCGTTTGGCAAATCCACTGATACCTCTGACTGTGGCGGTGCATCAATACTAATCGTTTCCTTTTCCGGGCCAAAGAGACCGCAGCCCGACAAAAGCACTGCGCTAACCCCCAGCACGGCCGTCATTTTCCCGATGTGCCTTATCTTCATTTCCCCAGCCTCCTCCAGACACTTTGTACTACCATGTATACGAGCTAGGCTTGGGTTTATGCGTTGAAAGTTTGTCTCAGCAGACAAGGTCTTCCATCAGGGCTGGATGGATTTTTCCAATGAGTTGTGCTGGACGTTCACTTTGCAATCCAGCCACTCTTCTGCAATGGTCCGGAATTTGTGGGCGTCCCCACTCGTCACAAACAGATGATCCGGGCGCTCTATTTGCTTGCTTTCGGCGTCCGTCGCAATTTGCAGGGACAATTCTCGCGCTGTCTCTTCTGCGGAGTTAATCAAGCGTACTCGATCTCCCATCACTTCCGAAATGACTGGTGCTAGCAACGGATAGTGTGTACAGCCCAAAATTAACGTGTCCAAATCTTCGTGCAAGAACGGGGCGAGCGTTTCTTTCACGACTCTTCTTGCTTCCTCCGAGTTCGCCATGTGGCTCTCCACCAGTGGCACAAATGCGGGACAAGCCATGCCAGCGACGTACAAATCCGGTTGAATCCGTAAAAGCGCACGCTCATACGCCTTGGTACGTATGGTCGTTTCCGTCCCGATGACACCGACCCTTCCGTTTTTCGTCACTTGAACAGCCGCACGTGCGCCTGGTTCAATCACCCCAATGACAGGCAGCGGCAAATCCTCCATCGCTTCCTCCAGCACGACGGCAGTCGCAGTATTACAGGCGATCACCAATGCTTTTAACGGTGTACGCATCACATAATCGATCATTTGAAAACTGTAGGTACGAATCTCTTCCGGCGATTTGGAGCCATACGGACAGCGGGCATTATCGCCTACATAAACAATCCGTTCTTCGGGTAGCTGACGCATGACTTCCTTCGCAACAGTTAATCCTCCCACTCCTGAATCAATAACGGCAATCGCTCGTTCTCTACTCATGCTAATGTGTCTCCCCTGTTGAAATGAATATAGTACAGCATACCACTCAAACATTTGTGCTACTACCATATGCCGAGATGAAATTTCTTGTACTCCGCAAATGTCGCACCTTCTCTAGGCGCCTTTCATAATGTGGGGAGAGATGATGTGCCCACGAGGAGGAGAATCTTTTGGTAGAAGAAGCCAAGAATTTGCTGGACTGGAGCCAATGGGGCCGACAATGGATCGAGCATTTGCGAAGACATAAGACCCTCAACCGAGAACTCGAACGGCATCTGCACAAATTCGAAGAATCATTTACATTGATCGGAAGGGAAGCATCCAAGCTTGGTTCAACACAAGAAAGCGAAGAACTCCCTGTTCTCATCACTCGCGCAGAACAGGTGCAGGAGCAATTCCATCACTTTTTACGACTGGCTCAGTTGAGTGAAGATGAGGATCTGGCAGGAGAAGTGACCGAGCCTGTTCAGGAATTAATGAATGCACAGCCAGCGGTGGCGGAAGAAGTACAAGTGCCTGTAGTGCCAGAACCCGTTTCCTATCCCGGTGCACGCGAGCCAGTCCGTGCAGCACGCCCCGTGGCTGTCGGCCGGCATACCCTCCCCCCGCTCCCTTATGCCTACAACGCTTTGGAGCCATACATCGATGAAGCTACCATGCAAATCCATCACAACAAACTGCACCAAAAGTATGTAGACGATCTCAATACAGCAGAACGGAAGCTAGCAGAGGCGCGAGAAAGTGGCAACTTCGATCTCATACGCCATTGGGAACGCGAGCTAGCCTTTAATGGGGCCGGTCATTACTTGCATACTATCTTTTGGCCATCCATGAGTCCAAATGGGGGTAGCACTCCATCTGGTGATCTTGCAGCGGCAATCAATCGGTATTTCGGTTCGTATGACGCCTTTAAGAGACAATTTAGTCAGGCGGCAGAAAAGGTAGAAGGTCCTGGGTGGGCGATCCTCGTTTGGTCCCCGCGAGCACATCATCTGGAGATTCTTACAGCCGAAAAGCACCAGAACTTGTCACAATGGGATGTGATTCCGCTACTGGCCCTGGACGTATGGGAGCATGCCTATTTCCTGGCGTATCAAAACCAGCGAGACAAGTATGTAGAGAACTGGTGGAATATCGTCAACTGGCCATATGTGGAAGAGCGATTCGAAAAAGCACGAAAACTGCGTTGGGAACCATATTGAATTGTATCTCCTCTTCATTGACAAACCCCCTCGTCATCCCAAATGACAGGAATGAGAGGGGGTTTTTGCTGGCGAAACTTACTCGTTATACGGGACAAATTCGATCTTTTGCACCTTGATCGGATTTTGGATGGGCTTCGCATTCTCATCTGTTTTCTGAGCAGCGATCTTGTCTACCACTTCCATCCCGGCAAATACATGACCAAAAACAGTGTGGCGATTGTCGAGGTAAGCTCGTCCGCCAATTTCTTTATACTTCGCTTCTGCATTCAACGGCAGCGCCGACAAATCGAGATACTCCTGATCTACCTTGGGGCTTTGTACAATGTAGAAATGGGTGCTGTTCGTATTAGGTCCAGCGTTCCCCATACTGAGCGCTCCTCTGAAGTTGAACAGATCCCGGCTAAACTCGTCCTCAAACGACTCGCCGTATATACTCGGCAGCTCCTTGCCATCCGGCCCTTTCAAATCTCCCGCCTGAATCATGAAATCGTTGATCACACGGTGAAAAATCATATTGTTGTACTGCCCATTTTTCGCCAGTGTCTTAAAGTTTTCCACTGCTTTTGGAGCTTTGTTCGGGAACAGTCTCAGCTTGATCACACCTGAATCAGTCGTGATCACACATATTTCTTCGCCTTTGCGTGGCTTCTCCAACTGAAACAGCTTCACATCTGACACATCGATGCCAGAGTCCTGCCAAATGACGCCCCACGCCTTCCAGTTCACCGGGTCTGTCCCGAGTCTAGCCAAGCCGAGATAATCCGTTTTTTCAATAGCCTTGTTATCTGCGGTATACCCGACGTATTTGAATTTCACAATCGCGCGGTAGTTATTATAAGCGTCCTCCTTCGTGACGGTGTACAGCTTGTCTACTTTTGCTTCGATCACCTGAATGTTTTTGTATTGCGCCAATCCTTCCATATAGGTTTTCATCGCAAAATTCGTCAAGGAATCATCTGCTACCAGCTTTGCTACCTCAGCAGGATTAGATCGTTGCTTCACCAAGGACGCTATGTAATCATTCACTTCCTGCTTATCTCCCCCATGCGGGCGGAACTGGTTGACCTGAACTTCGTTACGATAATCATGAATAGCATTTGCAGCAGCATGTTGGACAAAGGTCGGACTCAGTAACGGGATCGCAATACTTGCAACGACTGCCAGAGAAACGAGTTTTTTCATTTTTTCCGCCCCCACTAATTAGAAGATTGTTCCATAAAAACAGTATAGCCCAATCTATGAATCTACGTCTGAAATATTTTAAAAATTCTGCTAAATCATACGAAAAAACCCCATTTTTTCCGTAAAATCTCTTGCGTCTTTTTGCGTCCCTCCCCCGTCTAACCCATGTAAACTTCATGAAGCTACAACAAAAAAACAATCAATTACGGCATTCTGCCATATAAGGGAGAGACACACCATGAATAAAAAAACCATCACTGTATTTGCTGCTTCTATTTTGACTTGCACTGTTTTTGCCGGAGCTCTCGGCACTACTTGGGCTAACCAGACGACTACCCCAGTAGCCACGCAGCAAGAAACAAAAGCAAACGAAGCTGCCAAGCAAACTATGTTCCGGAATATCAAACTAGCGGAGCCTGCTCTCCTGTACACCTTAAAAGGAGAAGCAAGTGTTTTTGAAGCAACGTACCAATACGCAGTCAAGCAAGGGAAGCACGTCTTGGCAAAAGGGTTTGGCACAGCTTCAAATGGTGGTCCGGAATGGGGAACTTTTGCGCAAACGATTAAGATCCCAACAAGTGAGCTGATCGGAAACGAGCCATTGATCCTCGAGATGTTTGAAATCAACCAAGAGAACGGTGCGATCATCAACAAGCTTTCCATCCCATTAGATAGCTCCGATCAAGTAAAAAACACCAAAGTATTTCGTAACCTGAAGCTTGCGGCACCGTCTGTCGTGTATACCGTATCCGGCGAAGCTAGCGTTTTCGAAGGCACCTATCAATATGCCGTGAAGCAAGGCGAACAAATAGTTGCCAAAGGCTTTGGTACAGCATCGAAAGGTGGCCCGGAGTGGGGTGAATTCTCACAGGAAATTGTCATCCCACTGAGCAATTTGTCTAAAAATAAACCAAGCACCCTCGAACTGTTTGAAATCGATCAAGAAAGCGGCGAAATGAAAAATAAAATGGTTCTTCCATTGAAGTAAGGAAAGAAGGATCTACGCTCCCGCAGTGTGTCTAGCGCTGCGGGATTATTTTCGAGAAGAAAGGAAGAACCTAACGCATTCAGTAAGGAGGGTGTGCAGCATCGTGAATCAAACTGAACTGGCGCAAAGAGCCATTTCCGGTGATGAAGACAGCTTTACGCTTCTGATCCAAGAGAGTAGAGAAAAAATATATCGAATGGCTTTTACTTATGTACGAAACAAAGAAGACGCTCTGGAAATCGTGCAGGAAACTGTCTACCGCGCCTTTATCTCCATACACAAATTGAAGCATCCGCAATACTTTCAAACATGGCTGACCAAAATCGCCGTCAACTGCGCCTTGGATCACATACGCAAAGCAAAAAAAGTCGTTTATATGGATAAAGAGCATGAAGGCAGCTACGAGCAAAAACCGCGGGAAGATGTCATCGACTTGCATGATGCGTTGGGCCAACTTGATGAAAAATCCCGAACTGTCATTATGCTGAGATATTTCGAAGACATGCCCATCAAGGACATTGCCGATGTGCTAGACATACCCCTCAGTTCCGTAAAGTCGATCATTTACCGCGGACTGGAGAAATTGAAAGTGAACATTGGGGAGCGTGAATCTCTTGGATAAAAAGCTGGACGATTATAAACAAGCCTATCACGATATTGAAATTCCCGAAGAGTTGGCGGCAGTCACCGAGCAAGCCATCGAACGTGGGAAGCTTCATCGAAAACGTGCGAAAGCAAGAACGCGTTGGATGAAGCACGCTGGCGTAAGCGCAGCCGCTGTCTTTGTTCTTTTCACGGTCAGCGTAAACACGATGCCCGCTTTTGCAAGTGCTTTGGAAAACGTACCCGGTCTGAGCAAGCTAGTGAAAATATTGCAATTCAATAAAGGCAGTGCAGGCGGCGGTACTCCTCAGGATGCCGTAGATGTTAGCTTCATTACGGTACAGAAGCAAGGAGATCAGGAAAACATCATCTTGAACTTTACCCAGGATAATGAGGTACAGCAGAACGCCAGCTCCTTCCACGTGAGTTTTACTGAATATCCGAATACGATGTCGTTTGCTGTTGGTGGTGCAAGAAGATTTTCGGCTGTCAAAGATTTCGAGACATTGAAGCAAAGTCCGTATATCGAAGATGCCTACGAGATTATTTCGTTGGATGATTCGCTTGTGCGATTTAATGTGACCTTTAAGGAAGCGATTACTTATGAGGTGAAAGAGTATAAGGAACCGGCACAGGTTGTGATTACGATTTCGCCAAAAGAAGTGTCGCCAGAAAAGCAGCAGCCTGTGTACTCGGTGCGCACCGCTTCCATGCCGTATGGAGAGACGCTCGGGGCTATGGAGGAATCTCTGTTGGTCGCGGACAATATGCGGGTTTTGAAGGACAAGCAAGGTGGATACTTTGTCGAAGCCGGGTATTATCGGACGGAAGCTGAGGCTCATGGGAAGATGAAGCAGTTAAGAGATGAGTTTGGGGTTGTAGAGCCGTTATTTGTGGAGAAGAGAGGGTATTTGGAGGTGCCTGGAGGGATTGTGGCGAGGTAGGGTTCCCCTCCGCTTCCCTCCTATCAATCGTCAAATTTATTCTGGGAGGATAGAAAAGCTGTGAACATGATTGGAAAGTTCCTAGCGACTCTATATAATAAGCTCTCAAGAGCGCTCTTGCATTTGTTTTTTAGTTTGAATCGGGAGGTTTCTTGATGAATACCAAAACTGCTGTTTATGAAGCCAGCTATCGTGATCAATTGGTAGATATTTGGTATCGTGCTGTTTGCCGTACTCATCATTTTTTGACGAAAGAGGATATTGAGTTTTTTGACACTCCCCATGCCTAAAGGCGGGGGATTCTTGGGTAGTCACTCTAACGGAGTGAATTTTACCAAGCTATCCCTGTGTGTCCCACAGTTTAGTTGACTACCCCAACAATCGAAGTCCTTCTTGCTCAATATTGATAGCAGCGTTTTGGTCACGATCATGTTGTACGCCACAGTGCGGGCATATCCAACTGCGCAAGTTGAGACTTTTCACTGCTTTGTTGCGGTATCCACAGTTTGGAGTTGAGCAGAGCTGGCTTGAAGGAAATTGTTTTCCAACAATTGAGATCCTTCTTCCATACCATTCTGCCTTATACTCCAGCATCGTACGAAACATCGACCACGAAGCATCTGCAATGGATTTGGCTAACTTGTGATTTTTGACCATATTTTCCACTTGTAAGTCCTCCAAACAGATCACTTGGCTTTCGTGGATCAGCTTGGTTGGCAGCTTATGTAGGAAATCGTTACGGGTGTTTGCAATTTTTTCGTGGAGTCGAGCTACTTTGGTACGCGCCTTGTTCCGGTTGTTGCTGCCTTTTTGTCTACGAGATTGAATCCGTTGCCACTTCACCAGTAGTTTTTCATACTTGCGATAGTATTTGGGATTGGCCACCTTCTCACCAGTAGAGAGAATGGCGAAATCCTTGATCCCAAGGTCAATTCCAACTGTCTGTTCTACTTTTGGGAGTAATTTACTCTCTGTTTCACACAATACTGACACAAAGTATTTACCTGAAGGATTACATCTAATCGTAGCCGATAGGATTCGTCCTTCCACTTCTCTGGATTTAGCAAACGATACCCATCCCAGCTTAGGAAGTTTGATGCGATTCCGTTCTATTTTGATGCTCATCTTGCATGTATAGGATTGCTTTGGGTTCTTCTTGCTCTTGAATTTGGGATAGCCTTTTTTCTCTTTGAAAAACTTTTTGTATGAGGAATCCAAATCTTTTAAGGTTGATTGCAGGGCAGTGGAGTCCACTTCTTTCAACCATTCGAATTCTTTTTTTAGTTGCGTTAGCAAAGCAGAACAGTCGTTGTAATTCAGCGTTTTGTTTTCTTGTTCGTAAGCATCTTTTCGTTTCGCAAGAAAGTGATTGAATACAAAGCGAGTACATCCAATTGTCTTGTTGATGAGTGTTGCTTGTTCTTTGTTTGGATACAAACGGAATTTGTAGGCTCTATGCAAGTTCAATCATTCCTTTCTTTTTGAGACTCCATGTATTTCTGAATCACATCGAGTTGCACCGTGCCAACCGTTGCAACAAAGTAGGAGTTTGTCCATAGCGAGGGAAGTCTGCTTTTGAGATGTTTAAATTCCATCCGCAACACTCTGGATGTATAGCCCTTCAAATGTTTTACGACTCGGTGGATTCCGAATTGCGGATCGCATTTGATGACCAAATGAACATGATCAGGCAAGATTTCCATTTCAACAACTTCCACACGTAGTTCCACTGCCTTTTCAAGAAACAACTCTTTTAATCGAATGTCTACTGGCTCTTTCAAAACCTTTTTACGATACTTCGGACAAAAAACAACGTGATATTTACAGTCAAATACGACATTGTGGTTACTTTCCACTGATCTATTCAAAACCATCACCTATGGTTAATTATACCACTTCGTTAGATAGAGAAGACATATCTAACAGGAGATCGACAAAAAAAGAACTATTTTTGTTTGCTCTTAGCACCCCCTACAGGGGATGCAGAGCAAAGTGCCTTATATCCCCATAGCTAAAGCAAGGGGGTTTCCGGCACGAGTGATAAAAACATGGTAAAAAATGAAGCACTATCTGCCGTTGAAGTATGGATGGAACTAAACGAAAAGAAAGAGCCTGTAGGCTTTATTGGCCTTGATGGAACGAAAATCGAAATGCTGTTCGTTGATCCAGAATACCACGGAAAAGGGATTGGCAGCAGATTACTCGAACATGCAGAACGCAAGTATGGCCCTCATTTGAAAGTAGATGTCAACGAACAAAACGAAGGTGCCCACGCTTTCTACAAACGGTATGGGTTTGTGCAAACAGGACGATCTGAACTGGATGGTTCGGGAAGACCGTTTCCTTTGCTTCATTTAGATTTACAACGTTAATTTTCGATTTTTCAAAAAACAAGACTGTCTCCTGTAGTAGAATTCCCTACTTGCGAGACAGTCTTGCTCTACTTATTTGTCTTGCAAACTACCAAGGGCATTCACACAAAGGGCCATTTCTTACGCATCCTTTTTGGCATCCTGCAAACGCACTTGCTCCAAGCTTTTGGAGTAATTTTTTGAACATGTATATCACCTCTAGCTTTCCACAAAATGTATTTACAGGAATATAATACAATACTTATATGGAAATTGAAAGCGTTTTCTGAAATTTCAAGAATTCATATTTTCATCGCTTTTTCTACCATTCGCTTCTGCTGCTTCCATTTTGTTAATGAACGTTCCGACCACCTTTAATACTTGAAACAGGACGACCAAAATTGCGATGACCGTCACCCATAATACCCCGAACCCAATCATCCAGCCTGTAGACATATTCATCCCTGCCTTTTTCGCAAAATATGTTTGAACGTACTGATTTCTCCGCTAATAGCCATGAGCAGTGAGATGCACACACTCGAAAAGAAGATAGCGAATACCCCGTTGGTGACTCCGAAACTGCCGGACAATAAATAATGGTCAACACTCGCCCAGCCTCCGCTCCATTGCCCCACATAGACGGCCAGACTGATGAATACGAGGTTACGCAAAACAAGCTTCCACGATAAAAAATGGTTTCCCGCCATTCCTCCGCATCCGCATGAAATCTTCTTTCTACCTCTTGCTAGATTGATACTGATCGCAAGTGTGTACGCCCCCAGCAACAAAATCGCCAGAGACAGTCCCAATGTTGTAAAAAAACCAAGCAGTAAGGAAATCGCTACAGCTGCTTGCAACCCCAGATCAATATACGTAAAGCTTTTTGACCACTGGTAGGGTATGATCTGATAGGCTCGCACAATGGAAAAATGCGTGCTAATATCGCTTATTTTTGAGACAAACGTGCTGAGAAATAAAAATGCGAGAATCAACCGAAACAGTAAACCAAGCTCCTCCATAACACCCCTCCTTCGTTACGCAAACCATTTCGCCTGCATGCGGTACATACGCGAATACTCTCCGTTTGCATCCATTAGCTCATCATGATGCCCTACTTCGATCAGCTGACCTTGCTTCATGACAAAAATCCGATCTGCCATTCGTGCTGCAGCCATCCGATGGGAAATAAAGATCGCCGTCTTGTTCTGTGTGAGAGCATCAAATTGCTGAAATACTTCCAGCTCTGCTTGTGGATCAAGTGCCGCCGTAGGCTCGTCCAGAATAAAAATCTCTCCTCTTCTGTACAAAGCCCTCGCCAACGCGATCTTCTGCCACTGTCCACCTGACAGGTCTTCGCCATCCTGTAGCGTCCGACCCAAAATCGTATCGTATCCGCTGGGGAGCTTTCGAATAAAGGTATCTGCACCGGTTTCAACAGCTACTTGCCTCATCTGCGCGGGATTGATTTCCTGCGTCACTCTTCCAATGGTGATATTCTCCCCAGCCGTGAAATTGTACCGAATGAAGTCTTGGAAAATGACCGTGATATTTCGTTGCAGGTCGGAAATATCGAGCTCATGAATCGACTGATTGTCGAACAGAATATTTCCAGAATGGATCGGATAAAGTCCCATCAAGCATTTGACGAGCGTCGTTTTTCCAGAGCCATTATCGCCGACAATCGCAATACGCTCCCCCGGCTTAATCATAAAGGAAACTTCATTAATCACATTGCGCTCCATTTTGGGATAGCAAAACGACACCCGCTCAAACGTAATACCAGATTGCAGCTTGTTGGGAAACTCCGCTTTGCCAGTAAGCTGCGGAATCGTTTTATCCTCGTATTCCAGAAAGTCAAATAGATCAGCGATGTACAAGCATCTGTTGACGATATGTGCGAGGTTAAAGGTCATTAACGAAAGCAGCTGCTGCGTATTCTGCACAGCTTGTGCAATTGCTACAAAATCCCCTACCTTCAGGGCGCTCGCACGAAGCAGCGATACGACCAATCCCAAGCAGCCAATATACATCGAGGAGGTAAAAATCCCTGAGAGAATCAGTGCTTTTTCCCTTCGGTGGAGCAGCCGAAGTACCTCTTTCATATTTTTCAAATACAGGCGAGACCATCTGCCTAGCAAAAAGTCCTTTAGCTGAAACAGTCGGACCTCTTTTGAGCTGTCGCGCTCATTCAGGATCGAACTGATGTAAGAGGCTTCGCGAATCTCTGGCGTCTGTAGCCTTGCGAGAAAGTATTCCGACATACCAAATTTGATTTGGACAATTAACAGCGGGATCACGGCCAGCAAGCTCATCACAGCTAATCCCCAGTGAATGCTAAGCAAAAATACCGCGTAGGAAATCAGAGTAATCAGATTTTTCCCGAGATCCAATACCCTTTCCACAGGGTCCAGAAAGCGTTCCCCCATTGCCTCTGCCCGGATGCGGTGGTGATGATTGTAAAATTCCGGATCATCGAAATAAGAGAGCGGGACAGATGCTGCTTTCTTTGCTACCAAATGCTCCAAATGATATTCCAGTCGTCGCTCTGTATGGGCATCGAGAATGCGCAAGACTGTTTCCAACGCATTGGTCACCAGCGTCACAGAAAACAATCCCGCAAGCAGCCAAAGCAATGGCTGGTAATCATCCGTCTGGTCCAGTGCAATGGCTGTAACCTCGTTCACCATTTCTTTCATGATCCAGATCGTAGCCAACGGGGAAAATGCCAGGATGATTCTGAGGGCAATGGAACAAATGAGCCATAGCTTGCCATGCTGCCAAATCAATCGAACGGTTTTAATGAAATAGGAGCGAGTCATGCTGGTTCACCTGCTAGCGCTAAGAGCTTCTTTTTGGTTTCCACTGCGGTTATTGGTTTGGCACGAATGACGTCCTGTTCGTCGATTACGAAAATGCTTGGGAAATGATTGATCTGGTAGGTTTCAAGCATAGGTTCGCTGCCAATTAAGACAGGGATGCCGGATATGTTGTTTTCTCGCAGCCATTGGGAAGTGGATATGTGCTCTGCTTCTGTTGAAATGATAACGGATGCATCTGTGAGTACCTCTCCCTCCGACAATAGTTCGTGCACATGATTGGCACAGTGCCCGCAGCCTGTATGAGTGAAGTTTACGATCAGTGGGCGGGGCAGATGGTTTAGTTGTTGCTCTTGACCGTTTAGCGTGCGGAAAGGTAGTGATTGCAGTTTGGTGCCGACTGCTGGTCCGGTTTCTGGGATGAATGGGTGGAAGTGATGGACCTGTCTCTTGGTTTGTTTTAATAGGGTGAGAAGTTTTGCCAGTATGAAGGCAAAGATAAGTAGAAAGATCATGTTTATGGCTATGAGCAAATCTATCGATCCCCTTCCGTGCGACTCGAGATAAGACGAGAGGCGTGACTTATTTTTACAGAGAAAATACCATAATATTCTAATTTTGTCATTGTTTTATGTTTCAAATATGTTTGTTGGTAGAAAAAAACGGATGGGTTGCAACTGACTTTTGACGAAGGGGGACTTGGGGTTAACCGCTCTCGTCGATGGGCAAAGGGTGAGGTACATATATAAAAAACCACATGGAGTTATAAACTCACATGTGGTTGAAAAATTAGATATTCTTAATCTCAGTCCCTAAAAGAGCGATAAGTGATCATCCTCTACATCGCCGGATAATTTTGCAGATTTGCTCAATAGCTTTATTAAAAACGTGTTAAACCACGTCAAAAATCGAATAAACTAGGTAGCCAAGTTCCCACTTGGTAACTTTTTTGATAGGGGTACTTTAAATTTCTACTTTCGCGCTAGGTCTTTGTTATTTCTAACGTAAAAAAGAACCCCAGACAAGTTAAGTTCTAGTAACTTGTTTGGGGCTCAAGCAGTTTCTTAATTTACTTGCTTTCTAAATTTTTCAATCTCAATGGCCCATTCCTGCACCAATTTTCTCAACTCAGTTGTTTTGATGCTATATTCTACATCTTCCTCATCCTCAAGTTGTTCAAATAAGTAATTAACAACCCTAGTATATTCCTTGTTAATTTCAATTCGGCATGCATTACCCCTTGCTTCTTCATACTCACACATTCCATCCAAAACGCTATCAATAAGTTTGTTGATTCTTAAACCATCCAATTCCGATGATATATCACTAATCAAAAAATCTGCTACTGCCCCCATAGATTCTGGGAGATCAATTGTCAGTGCCTTTAATCCGTTTGATAAAGTGACTGTCTTAATCTTATATTGGTACTCCATGATATCCTCCTTAACTATACTAGTATTTAGGAAATGCTGAGATTATTTTTCCAGCACTATCTATATACATTTCAATTTCCATTCCAGAACTTGTAGTTCCTCGATAGGTATTCCCCTGAACTAATGCTTTGTTCGAATAGGCTTCATTAATTCCATTTAATACTTGATCTCTAGTCCAATTATCAGGGAAGAAAGTAGACTTTCCATTATTACCATTTTTTAACACACCATTAAACTCTACTTGTGCTTCGTAGACTCCAAATCGATTAACGGATGATTTAGATCCTGGTACAATTCTAGCAGCTCCATTTGAACCCGCCAACCAGTGAAATCCCCCACCATTACTTCCTTGAAGTATATGCGCTTGGGCGTTAGTGCGAAAGCTTTGTGTTGAAGTGTTCAGTACTTGCTTCGCTACTTTAGTACCATTTACTGCTGCTATAACCGCCTTGCTACCCACCTTAACTATCTTAACACCTGCTCCGCCAGGACCATATTCCGCTACTTCATTTATATATGCCTGACTAAATGCTTCGAATTCTACACCACCTCGAAGCTCTTTAGGGATTGAGTTCTCCCCATACTTGAGATAGCGATCAACGTACATCTGTTTAGTTTCATGACTCATACTATAAAAATCTAAAGGCTGAAACCTTTCCCCAGTACCTTCGATTGTTGCTTGATGACCTGTCGGATCAACAAAGATAATTGGATTGTTATGTCCATACGTATACCTGTTAAGCGTCAACGGATTATCCACTTGCCCTTTATACGTATCCTCCATGATAAAGCGCTCAATGGATAAAGGTTAGGTGGCAACATTTCCGCTACCACCCTGCTACTACGCCGCCTGTTCTGTAAGGACTGGCATTTTATATTCCGTCTTGTACTTCATCATGCTGTATATGACATTGACCAATTTACGCATCACACAAATAATCGCTTGCCACTTGGTTTTCCCTTCTGCGAGCTTTCTCTCATAGTAGGAATGGTAAACAGGATGATTCGGTTTCTTCGCTCTTGATACGCCCAATTGACGAATAGCAAGGTTATAGAAGATATCATACAGGCTACGGTTGCCTAACTTGCTCTTTTTACTCTTCTGCTTGTTCCCTGAACTATGCTGAACGGGTGCAATTCCAGCGAAATTAGCTAACTTGTCAGCACTGGAAAAACGTGAAATATCGCCAATCTCCGCGATTAGTTCCGCTGCCGTGACCGTACTAATTCCGTGCATGGTCTCTAGTTTGTAATCCAGTAAGGCAAGATGCTTCGCTAACGCTGTATCAATTTGCCTTAGTTGATGGTCTCGAATAATCAAGTCCTGAACCACATTTCTCACCAGAAAATCATTGGCTTCCTGATAGTCTTTCGATGTGTCTCCATCTTGCTGTACGATAGATAGAATGTCCTCTGCCTTCTTGGTAGACATGTAGCGATTGCTCTTCTTGTATAAGAAGTTAGCCAATTCATCCACATTCACCCCGCTCAAACAACTTGGAGAAGGATACTTCAGCCAGAAAGCTAATGCTGTTTTCCCATCTACTTGTGAGAAAAATTTCTTGTAACTTGGATAGTGGTAGCCTAGCAATTGATGAAGCTGTAACTTGATTCCTGTTACAACACTCACAATGTTCTCTCTTCTTGTGACAAGCTGTGAGATTGCATAATAAAGGTCATGTGGATTCGCAGTCGGCAGTGTATCCAAGTTGGAAATCAGAATGCGAGCCACACACTCTGCATCCCACGCATCTGTTTTCTTGTTGTTTGGACTGCTTCTGCGCATGGATACCGTAAGGGCAGGATTAACTGCTTTTACTTCATATTTATTTTCAATTAGAAACATAGCCAATCCTCTTCCGCATCCCCCCACATCTTCTAAGCCAAACATAGGGGTCAAGCCTTCCTTCTTGGCTAGTTTTTCTACTTGTTGCAGAAACTTAGGAAACGCTGATGGCTTGTTCTCGAATTGGATTTCGTCTCTCTTTTCATGGAAACAGGTCATCATCACCGCTGTATGATGACGTTTATGTAAGTCTACTCCGATATATAGGTACTTCAATTTATGATGCAAAAAGACTTCACCCCTATCTTTGATGAGTAATGATGTAGAGAAAAGAATGCCAGCACCCTCCGAACAAGCATTATTCAAGGATGAACACGCACGGATACGTTAGCTCGTACATTCTTTTCATGTCATTATCGTTCTATCATTACGGTTGCAATTTAGTGCTAGATAATGCCTTCGCTAAACGGATTTGCAACAAGTATTCTCGTTGATGTAATTCCACCTGAAAGATGGCTTTTATTATTTCCTCTATCGTAGCGATGTTAAATACAGCGTTCTCTTGTTGAACATAGTCAAAAATTAATTGTGTACCTATTTCGCATGTCTGAATCTTGTCAAGAGAGCGTATCTCTTCCTGTTTATAATGAGTGAATTGAGCTTCCACGTTCGTTCCTCCCGCTACATAATGGCTTGGTGAAGACCATTTGCTTCAATCTGACCGTAGCGGTAGGTGCCCTTGTAGAAGGCTTCACGATCAATCATTCGCTTGACCTGAACCTTTGTAAAGGATTTATCATGTGTCGTTGTATACCCCTCTGTATTCAGTTGGACAGCCAATTGGGAGAGTGACCAAGTGGGATGCGTTTCACGTAAGGAAAACAATCTCCGCACCGTCTCCGCCTGTCTCTCATCTATCTGAATGGCTTTTTGTCCTTTCGTTGCCGTGTATCCGAAAGCAACGCCACCTCCAGCATAGCCTCCTTGTTGCGCTTTCTTTTTTCTTCCCCGCCCTAGTTTGAGTGCGATCTCCAAACGTTGGTATTGATCGAGTAATTCCATCATGCCATTGATTAGAAAATCATTAGGGTCATGGGCGTAAATACTATAGTTGGGCTGTTCAATTGCTTTTACGTCTACTGTGTGCCGTTTTAACTCTCTTTGAATGAGGACTTTCACCATGTCGGCTCTCCACAATCGGGAAGTGTTGAGAACGATAATATGGCTTACTTTTTGCCAATGAAGATTAGCAAGTAATTCCTGTAGTCCTGCACGCTCAATCGTTAATCCATCCTCGTCCACCTTTGCTCCGCTAATTCCTTCATCTTTGTAGATTCCGAGTAATTCTAGGTTATTCTCCTTGCAATAGCGCTCGATCTCTTCTACTTGATAGGATAGGCTGTACCCATCTTTTACTTGTCCTTTGGTGGATACTCTCACATAACCGACTACTTTCTCCATGCTTTTCACCCCTACCGTTACAGGAATTGAAATTAATGTAACGCTTAACCGAAACATTATGGTTTTATTATATAACTCTTAACCGTAACATTCAATGACTTCCTCCTTCTTCGATGCTATAATGAAAACAAATTCCGTCTCTTAGGAGTCACTTTTCAGGAGAGAAACTACATGGCAATTCGTATAAAATTAAGAGAAATTCTTGAACAAAAAGGGATAACTCAGCGTGAGTTGGCTAGATTGACTGGTTTGCGAGCCAGCACAGTGAATCATCTTTGTTCTGAAAAGGTTGATCGGGTTTACTTGGAAACATTAGAACTCATCTGCAAGACTTTAAACATTCCTATTGAGCAGCTTATTGAAATTGAATAGCTGCTTATTGTAATTTCTACAACTTCACCGTGGAACTCGATGTGCAAGGCGCTTATCTTCGATGCTAGATTCGGCTTAAGATGTAATTTGCCCCCCACCGTTCCAATCGTCAATGCATCGTTTTCCCCTCGTTTTTCCATAAGTTGTATCAATTTGTCCTTATTTCTCCTACTTTTCACGCTTTGGCACCCTGAATCAAATACAATATTCTGTAATTATTATCGCTATCGTAAACGTAACAGATTCAATTGGGTGGATGTCTTCAGCCCTGAACTGAATCAACAATCTCCAATCTTTTTAACCCTTCCTTTTTCGGCATGGTTATTTGCTTTGCCAAACTCCTACGATTAGGAAGAGTGGATGTTGTATAAATTGCTCTTATTCCACTTTCTTGGAACAAATTTTTGATCATGGTGTAGGCTAGATAGGTCTCAATCTTTGATATGTCCTTCTTATTTTCCAAAAGCCATTCATAATCAATGGTTTCCACATTTTCTGTGTATGGCAATCCCTCCAGTGTCCTTTTGATTATGTAGGTAAAAAAGGAATGAGTGACGAGATGAATGGCTCTCTTCTCTTTGGTATATTTCTTCATGTCATTGTCACTCGGTCTAATTTCTAATCGTAAAATTCCCTTGGATTGCTCAATGATCTCCTTCGGTTCCTTCACTCGTTTACATTGCTTGTATTTATCGTATAGCATGACTCTGCTGCTTTTGTTATAAAACTCTACCGTTTCATCATGATTATAATTTCGCGTATCTTTATATGGCATTTTTCCTTTGCTCAACTGACGAACATATTCCCCTGTTCGATTCCCAACATGGAAATTGCAGCAAACATCTAAACGGGTAATTCTCCAATCTTCATGGGCAATATGGATACCGAATAATAGCTGTAATCGTTCTTGTACACGCTGAAAGAAGATAGGAATATCTGATTGTTCGATTGCTTTGATATTGTTTCCATATAGCATCTTGGGAATCGAAACTTGGATAGTTAAAGTGCCGCTTACTTCCTGATATTTGATATATGGAATGATCTCGTCTTGCATTTGGAATGTGGTCATAACACCTGTTTTCTGATTACGGTATGTAAAAGATGCAAAGTTATATTGTCGTAATATTTCAGGTTGAATAAATACGGAACTTACTTTCATTTTGATAGAATCAAACAATCATATACTCTCCTTTTTACTATAAATTTTAATATATTGAATATGATTTGGCATGTTATAACAAAAGATAGCAACTCATACGTTTGTTCACCTCCTTCATCGATTTACAATAAATTTTTAGTTTTATCTTGTTTCCCCAGAGGAATTACATCCTCTAGGTGCGTTACTCGTACAATGCAGCAATCATGTCTGGATTAACGAAGTCTTTTAATCCCCACCACATATACTCTAGCTTGTTTCCATTCATGACTTGGCTAATGCCGAACTGTTGGCATATCTCATAATACTGCTCTTTTCCGAGTTCACCATCACGTTCTAACAGTTGTTTTCCCATCCAGATCATCCCGCTACGTTGAATCGTTTTCACTCGTAGATTGTCCAAACCAAAGTATTCTTCTAATGCATGTAATCTCCCATAAATCAGATGAGGACTGACTTGTTCCATATGAACATTTCTTGTCTTGGCTGGCCTGATTACATAGCCTGTTTCAATTAATTCACTTGTTTCTTTGAGATGATCTCGTCTCATCTCCCCATTACCTTTGAGATAATCCTTTTGCTTGATTGCGCCATCTATCAATTTCATACACTGCTCGGATATTAGAATTTCTCTTGTTTCTTCTTTATCGTTGATCAATATCACTGTTCGTTTCTCATCATTGACTTGTTCACGTTTTAGATTGCGTAGTTCACTTACCTCTCTTCCACCCGCACCTTCAAATAACAGGGAGAGAATCACAGAATCCTGATCGTTATTACATTGGTCAATAATTGCATCGATTTCTTGCTTTGTAATAAATTGTTGATGGGTGTTTCCTACCATGTTCTTAAACCATTCTTTTGAAACGGACTCCAGTGGATTGGTGTCCTCTCTAAGCCCCTCTGCCCTTGCCCAATTCAAGTAAGCAGATATCGTTCTCCCAGCCGTATTAAGAGAGTCTCCTGTAGAAGCATGGAAGCTGTGCAGGGCAGTTTCAATCTCATCCAGTGTAAAGTGGAGCAAATCCTTATCCTTTTCCACTTCGAACTTCATTGTCAGGTTGAACACTCTTGAATAAGCTTTTTGGGTATTTTCTTTATATCCTTGAAGAAAGGCTGTTTTTGTTTCGGGGTTAAACATAGTTACACACCTTTCTTATGAAACAGGAATACTATAAATTTATAGTTTTACTTCCATGGATTGATATTACTATAAATTTGCATTTTAAATCAAGTGTTATTTACAACTTTTATGAGTAAAAAAAGAAACCCCAGACGAGTAGTTGATTACTCGTTTGGGGTATAAAATATATCGAAGATATGGTAAGGGTACTATCTCTAGTCCTTCACTCTTTTTATACACAATCTAAATTGATTGGAAGTTTGTTATTTCAGCACAGGTATAGTCAAAATAGTGACCTTGAATAACAGGAATAATTAAATTAACTAATTATTAGTTACCCATCGATAGAAAACCATCAGTATTTCTTCTAAATTCCCTGTGCCTCCTGCACCTATAAAGCAACCATTCTCTATTTTACAGTGAACCCAATCGTCCTCGGTTCGATCAACTTGAATTAAGTTGAACTGCTTATCCTCCAACTCGGTATCAATCAAATTTATCGCAACATACCATCCAGGATTATCAATGGATGTTATTCTAATACCGGTACCATGTTCCCAATCACCATTACATTGTGTGGCATACCATTCTTGTAACCATCTTAAAATCTCCATTCATCTTCCCTCCTATGGCTTACCAGGAATTTCCCCTGGGTATGGTTTTCTTACCCCTCCTGGTGTATTGGGGTCATTAACATGAGGTGTATCTACGTATTCACCAGTTTTTTTATTATAATGGCCTGCTCCGGTGGTATCGTATCTTTCTCCAGGACTATAGGGATTTGGATTTCTAGGGTCAGATTTAAACCATCTCTGCCAATTAAGTATCTCCCCTGTTTGTGGATCACGCTTATAGGTTGAGTGTTCACCCACTGCATTGGGGTCATATTGCATGTTGTTTTTACCCTTGCCTCCACCTTTTTTAGGTGCGAATGCATTACCTGTTTCCTGAGTTAAAGCTTTACTCGTTCCGGTAGATGCCGACTTACTGGTATTTTTAATTGAACCTGCTGCCGTAACTGCTGCTGGAGCTGCCAAACCTAAATCAGGAGCATCCCCATGATTAATGCCAACCGCAGTATTAAATGTGACAATAGCTGTCGGAAGAACTTCCTCCTGTAACTTCGTTGGTACATACATTCTTACTGCATCTTCTGGTTCTATCCCCTTTTTGTATGCCTCCCTTGCAGCAACCCGTGCCCAATGCATGTACTCTTCTTCTTGTGATGTAAAGCCACCGATTCCGCCAGTTCCTTCTTCAACGACATGACCGCTCGGATCAACAAACCTCAGAGGATTATTATGCGTATACGTATACCGATTCAAGCTCAACGGATTATCCACTTGCCCCTTATACGTATCCTCCGATATAAACCGCCCTATCTTTGGATCGTAATACCGAGCACGCAAGTAGTAAAATCCGCTCTCTTTGTCATACATTTCCCCCGCATACATAAACGGGTTAGAAATCGTCTCCTTAACCTTATCCGAGATCAAGTTACCCCAAATATCATAGTCATACGTATTCAAGACGTTACCGCTCGAATCCTTGATCTTAACAACATCCCCGTGGCTGTTGTAATAGTAGGTACCCTCAAGATTCGACGCATAGTCCTTTCGCCAGATCAACTGGTTACCAAACACATTCCGTGCCTTCACTCTACCATCCTGCGTCAGTACTTCAATCACTTGCCCATTCAGATAGATGTAGTTGGTCGTATCGGTCACGCTGCCAGTCTGTTGCTTCGTCGCCCGCAGTCCACCTGGGTAATACGTGTAAGTCGTTGTCCCTTTCTCGTCCTTATACTCCTGCAAACGATTAAACAAATCATGCTTCATTTCATAGGAGCTCAAGATATTTGCCTGAGCATTGGCATACACTTGGCGGTTACCACGCTTGTCATAAGCGTATTGCTTGACATTGCCTTCGACCGATTCTTCCTTGATCCGGGAAAGCTTGTCGTACACAAACAATCCATAATTCGTACCGGAGCGCTTTTGACTGGTGATATTGCCAAACAGATCGTAGCCATTTGTCTCGTTCCAGCCGTCTGCGTGATTCAAGGCTGTTTTTTCACCAAATGAGCTGACAGATTGTTGCATCGCTGTCGGTTGTCCAGGATATGAGACTGTATTGTTTTCTCCTGTGTTACTAATATCGTACGTATACGTGGTCGTTCCGACTCCGGGTATCGCCACCGAGTTCAATCTGTTTGCGTTGTCATAGCTGTATTCAACCCTCATCGATGGAGCAGAACCAGATACCGCACTTCTAGCTGGGTATACAAGTGTATCTACCGTATCGTCGTTGTCGGAATACAGAAGCTGGTAATCCTTGCCCATCATCGTCTGGCGATTCTGGCGATGAAATCCATCATAGCCATAGCTGATGGCGTTTCCTGCGTGATTATTTTCACTCAAAAGCAGGCCAGACTGTGGATCGTACACGCGATCTTCATAGAAGGCAGCACCGGAAGAAACTTTCGTCAGTTCATGGAAAGGCGAATAGTCGTAGTTGAACATGACGCCGTTTTTGTCCTTGTAACTCTTCACAAGGCCGCTTTTATCGTAAGTGTACGTCTCTGCTCTTGTTTCTGGATTCTTCTCCGAGAGCTTCCATGCCAAACTATTGTAGGTATACTCTGCCGTAGTCGTCCCATTTTCCAGTACACTGGTGAGATTGCCTAGCGTATCGTAGCCATATACGTTTACGTTATTTTCCGGGTCCTGCAAATATACTAGATTGTCGTTATGGTCGAAGCGCATACTCCACGCTTGGGAAGTCTTGCCGTCAGAGATTTCCTTATTGGTTACTTTCCCGAATCGGTCCGTCTGGTAGGTCGTCACGCGATCGTGACTACCACTTTGGGTCGTCTCCTCTGTGCTCTCCACTCTTCCATACAAATCGCGGTAGGTGGTTACAATGAGGCCATTCGGAGAGAGAGTTTGTTCTGTCAATCGTGGCAAATATTTCGATCCATCCGAGTAAGCATTGTTTCGATGATGCTTGGTGGTTCCCAGAGAATTCGTGGTTTGGTATAGAAAACCGTCCCAGTCATACAGATACGAGGTGCTTTCCCCTTGCTTCCCGTAAGGAACCGTGCGACTAATCTCCATTCCATCTGGCGTATACTCGTTTTCTACCAAAGGACGTTTCGCACCTGTCGTGCCCACCTGCTCTTGATAGGCAGTATCTCCATATGGCGTGTAGTAGGTGATGAGTCTCGATGAATCCGGTGCAATTTTCTCCACGATGCCCGGTCCATCTGTACTCGATCCAGAAGCTTCGCCGTCCCTATAGACATACGTCATGCTTCGTTTTGCGCCTTGATTGTGAAAAGTCTCCGATAGAGGCCGTCCTAACTCGTCGTATTCGTACGTAGCCTTGCTTCCATTCGGATAGGTCTGGCTTTTGATTTGGCCTTTGTCATCGATTTCGTAGGAAAAATTCAGCACATCCGATTTTCCGCTTTCCAACTCCACACCAGCGAGTGCGATCTGCGTGGGCTGAACTCCGTATTGATCATAAGCGGTGAAGGTCTGCGTCCGTGTTTTTCCTCCGCCAAAGTTCTCCGTTATCGAATAAAGCTGTTTGTTTGTGTACTCGTAGGTCCGTTCAACCGATTGACTCTTGGGAGTATTGATTAAATTGGCAGGGAACGAGTTAATCTCCGTTTCCTTCCTGAGCAAATATTGATCGTTGTACTCAAAGGTGGTATTCGAGTAATACGGATCACCGGATGCTGTGGTTGATTGTGTTCTGGCTGCCTTTAATACGGAGAAGGTCCGGAAGCCCCATGGATTCAGCGCCACCTCATCATGTGTCCATGTGCTCATAAGCCCGTCTGGCGCAATTTGCTTGATCAGTTGTCCATAATGGTTATATTCCAAGTACGTCTCTTGTGCGTAATTGTTGATCTTGGCAGCATACTGTGCACGATTGGAAACATTCGGGTCTTTCAGGTAGTGATTGTATACGTCCAGATCATTAACGGCCGATGACGGTTCCAAGAAAACGTATTGATACGTCGGCTTTGTATTCCGACCGGAGTAGGCGTAGGTCGTGTAGGTAGTTGGATTATACTCGACCCGGTACTTCGCGCCAGATACATTCGATCCGCCTTTACTGATACCTGTCGTCTTCTCACTTCTCAGCAAGGGATTTCCGTCTTGATTGACCGTGTACCGTTTATTTCTTGTGTAACGGGATGCCTCTGATTCGGTGACATGAATGGTATCCCCATGGCGATCCGCAAAATTCTTCAATCTGGGCAGCTGTTCTTTTGGCACCTTCCATATCTCTCGGAAATTGCCGTTATCTGTATAACTCTTTTCCAGCTTATACGTGTTCGTACCGCTCGGCGTTTTCTGCGTATAGCTGTACGATACTTTATTGACAGGGTGGTAGGATACATAGCTCAAGGCATGCTTGTCTTGAAAAATCCGTACGAGTCCGTCATTGAAGGTAGTCTGACCTAATTGATAGGGGCGGTAATCGTAATTGATTTTTAGGCCTTGCAAGGGATAAAACGCTTCTTGCATGAGCAAGTAATCGATTTCCGTGCGCTTGGCTACATCGGACTCCCAAAACTTCGCTGAATCCTGTAGGGTTTGATCTGTAGGCAGCTTTTCCAGCGTATAGTTTTTGTTTAAATTGAAATAGGCAATGCCCTTCGTTTTGGGATCATGATAGGCATACCGGGACACTGTATATGCACTGCTACCGCTCCCTGCTGTCGGCAGGACTTCTACGCGAACGAGCTGATGGTAACCGCTCAACGCGAACTTTCGTTCAAAATGGTAGCGAATATGTTTTAGCACGGTGGTCTCTGTCTTGTCTTTATAAACAATCAAGTCTTGCGTGGTGTCGTTTTGCTTTCGTTTCAGCACCACATAACGACCAACACTGTCTTCAATGCTCACCGGCTCTCCTTCGCTATCTAGGTTGTACTTGATCGTGTCCCCATAAATATTGGATTTGACGACCGTTCCTCGCTTCACATCAAATTCATACTTCAGATTACGGTAATGCAGCGTGTACTTCCAATTCACGTCGTCAATCAAGAACATAATGTCTTTATATGGATAATTCACAAACTTGTTGAACCGATATTCTAAAGATGTCCCGTCCTCTAAGCTAATGTAATAACGATTCGCCGATGGATCCTTATCTACTTTGGTGGAGTAGATTTGTTGACTTGGATTTTTAGGGTCGTCCCTTACCGTTACGGCCTGCTCCCGACTGACGATATCCAATCTCGGCATATTAAAATCCCAGCCGGTTGCAAATTTCTCGTTGGCCTTCAGTGATTCATTCTTGGAAAAATCTTCATCCCAGCTTGGCACGCTGATCTTACTGCTCATGGAGTGGTATCTGCGTTTTACGTCCAGATCCAGTCCATGCTTCCCTGGCAAATAGAGATCTTGCTCTACCAAATTCGCAGCACGATATAGATCATCGACGGATTGCTCTGTTTTTGAACGAGCAAATCGAAACTCCTGATCCTTTTCGGTGTATTTTACCGGAGGAGGCGTAGTGGATTGGACCTCCATCTGCTCGTCCATTTGCTTGATTTCATTGATTTTAGAAAGAACGAGAGGGGTTAACCGCTGTAAAAGATCTTTGCTTTCTTGACTGAGATTTTCGAATTGGGAGATGATCTGCTCTGAGGAAAGGCGTTTGATTTCCTCTTGTTCTTCTGCTGTTAGTAATTGCAACAGCTCGGAATAGAAATAAGCTGCAAATTTTAACAATGCTCTGTCAAAACTACGATGAATGTCAATAACAGTGCCAGTCTCTAGCTGCGTCCATGTAAGAGAAGAAATATCCATTTCTGTGAACTCAGTCGGATTTTTTGCTTCTCCTTTGTCATTGGTGATTGGCTCGCCCATGGATTGTTGAATCTCTTCGATTGCCGTGTCAGGGGTTGCTGCTTTCTCACCAGACGTTACATGAGAGACGGACACGGGGGAGGATTCATTTGCGAACGTCGTTCCAAGCGGCAGCATCGTCGTGCATAATGCAAGGCATAGCACATAAATCATGAGTGATTTTATGGAAAAATGTTTCATAATGCCTCCGTTAGAGATATTCGTCCCCCCATGATGCGAAGGGGGGACTGCTTGAACATGAGTTAGGGTACAACCGTAATCGTTATCGTTTTAAACTGTCCGCCGTAAAACACCCTGGCCTCTGTTGTTCCAGGGTTCATCCCATGCACAACGCCTTTCACGATAAATCCAACTCTAGAATCTACCACCGAGTAAAGGCCTTGTGCTGTTACATCTAGCGTACTGCCATCCTCCAGTGTTGCTGTGACCTTAATCGGTCGCGTGCTGCCAGCTCGTACCTCCACCTTTTCCAAATCCACATGTAATACGGTTCCTTTTGGTGGAAGCGTCACTGCATGCTTGACACTTTTTAAAATATTTCCATTCTCATCATGAATGAAGGTGACGGATTCTACGCCATTTTCTTTAATCGCCTTGATCCGATTGTTTTGATCGTAAACGTACTCATAAAGAGTCCCACCAGGGAGGGGAGCAAAAACAGTAAAGGAAACACTCACCGGATAACTCTCGGTATTGGTCAATTTGATCGTGTAGCTGCCCATCCCCAGCTCATAATTGATTTCGGAAGGAGTTGGCGTCTCTTTAGGGGTTATGGCATTTCCATTGGACAGTACCGTGACAACCGGATATTTATTTGTCTGGTTTTTCAATTGTGTCATCATGCGATATTTGCCTGGAATGGTCGTATTCATGGTCATCTCTATCGTTTGACCAGGTTGAAGCGTAATTTCCTTTGGTTGATTGAAGGTAAAAGCCTCTCCCCCCGGCTTTGCCAGAAGCGTAGCGTAGAAGGAATCCTTTGCGACAATCTTTACATAATAGGTTTTTCCTGCAACAAATACGGGATTGACTCTTCCATTCGCTCCCGCCGCAATCTCCTCATGTGGCTGCAAGCTAGCCGCTTTATAGACGGATAGGGTTGCATTTGCAGGTGTGCCCGAATCGTTGTTTAACGTGAATGAATAGGTTCCATTTATTCCAGCAACGATTTTCATGTATTTCGCCTCATTTGCAGGGAAATACATCCTCACTGGGCTATTTTCAACCATTCCATTAAAATTGCCTTCTGCTGGTTTCGTTTCAACCGTAATCGAACTGCTGTAGCTGCTAATACCAGCTGAAGTATACGCCCAAAGTCTAATGGTATAAACACGTGCAGGCTGTAGACCCGTGATCGTATGGTTAGTGACGTCACCCACTTTTTTAATACCACCGCCATCGACTTGGATTCCGTAGTCAATGGCGCCTACAGATGGACTCCAATAGATTTTGAGTGAATTGGTCTCGGCCTCTGCGTTCACGATACTCGGTGCATCCGGCTTGTCTTCTACTGTTAAGCTCCCGCTGTAATAGGCCACAATCGGCTCTGTCACTTGTATATTTTCGTACGTGCCTGATCCGATTTCCCGCCCCGTCCAGTTCAGCTCCCACTGACCGGATGTTCCTGTTGTCGTGAATTTTTTGGCAGGATCAGAGAGGTCGACCTTTGCTGCAATCATTTCTCCGGAGGTAAGCTTCGTGTATGTTCCATCCAATGTAAAGGTGTCATCAAGGTCCATGACTCTCTTGGCAACAGGCGTGTAGATCACGATTTTCGGAAGTGCCTCTTCCAGTCGAACGGAATAGTTAACAGCTGGTGTCCAAGCTCCCCGGTTATCCTGCGCCTGCACTGTCCAGTAAATGGTCTGGTGCAGCATATCTTTTGTAAGCGGGAAGGAATATCTGCTAACAACCTGTCTGTTTTGGGAAGCCTCCGGGATCAACTCTTCCTTTTCACCAAGCTCGTTTCCACCTGGTGTGAAGCCTACTCGCAATTTTGTTGAAACAATTTTATCCGTGACATCATTTTCATTGAGCGTATAGTTGATGACGCCTGTAAGTCCTCTGTCCAAGGTGACAAACTCCGTACTGGATACGACAGGTGCTTGATTAGCAGCCAGAACACTGAAATTCAACTTGGCTGTGCCACCATAAACATGAACAGGCGTCTTCGGCATAATCGAGCGAATTCGAGCTTCCACTCGGGCATTCTTCTCGATCACACTTGTATCAAAAACGTAGGAACGTGCTGTACCTGTCAATTTTTCGCGGATCGTTGAGGTGACATGCCCACCTTCGCTAATATAAATGAGCAATTCCTGCGATTCAATTTTACTGGAGTGCCCACCGTAGCTTGCGTATTCCCAAGTCAGTGAAACCTTTTCTCCTTTAAAAATTTCGGTTCCATCTTTCGGAGATTTCCACTTCGCGACAACCACAATGTCTTCCTTTTCGGCTTGCGCTCTCATGTCCAAAGTGAAGTCCACTTTTTCACTGAGTGATCTTCCGGACTTTTGGTCAACTGCCCAGACACGAAGAGAGTACAAAATATCCGGTTTCAGATGATGGGTGGGCAGGTTGAACAAAAATGGTTGATGCTTTTCCGAAGCCGTAAATCTCGTCAACTCTTGTGGATCTTCATCATCCAGCTGGTACCAAATGTTTACCTGATCTCCCATATTCGGATCCATGGCAAAACCTGAGATCGCAACAACATCTTTGCCATCAACGGTAGAGATTGCTGCTCCCACAGCGGGAGAGGTCAAATAGATTTGGGGAGCCGCATTATCGTTAACGGAATTACTCATGTAAGTAATTTCAGGTGTCCATTTTAGTAAATCGCCGATGCTACTTTCTTTTTGATCCACTTGAAACAAGAGCGCATCTCCTTGCTCTACCTCTAGTTCTTCTTGAATTTCCACACCAATTTCATCGTTGAATTCAATGGCTTGCCAGCCAGTAGCCGGCCAAATTTGATCATCGTTTTTCAGCAATCGGACGTTTACCCCATCGCCCTCATCGACTTGAATTTTGGAAATCCAACCGCTGACCTGGATTTTTCCTGATCGTGGTGCTTCCCATTTGATAACAGGGTTTGTGCTGCCAACTTTTATCCATGTATTTCCGATGGCCGTATCGTGATTACTCTTCCATTCTTCTGTTTGCTTGTTCCACGTCAAATCAGCATGACGATCCCCTGACACCTCTTGATAGGACCAATTGTCCTTGCCTTGCTGATCTGAAAATTGAAGCCAATAGGTGTATTTGTCATGAATCGGTTTCACAATTGTGATCGCCTTTTCCATGCTGGTCTGTTTCCCGTCTTTTTCCGTTACCAGCACAGTCAGCTGATGCTGTCCCACGTCCAGATCATTCACTTCTAACAGATACGAAAAACCGGGTTTTACAGGGGGTGCCTCTGGGTACATTCGCAAAATATCTGGGCGATCCAGTCCATATTTCGCCTCACCCAATGCAGCCCCATCCATCAACACTTCGATTTTTTCCACTTCGCCGGAAGTCAAGAACCAGCCTGTTATGTTATAGCTTCCACTAATCTGTTCATTCTCTCCTGGAGCATCAATCGCACCTGTCGTCATCAAAGCGCCGCCCTTCACATGAACAGGCACTTGCTGGACGATGCCAGCATAAGTGACGAACAGAACGGTATTCCCTGGCGCTAGGCCCGTTATCACACCAGTTGCGTCTATTTTTGCAATGGCTGGGTCTTGAATCGCGTAGGTGACTTGGCCCGTTACGTCCTTCGTACTCTTGTCCCGATAAGATGCCACAACAGTGAGAGAAGCGGTCTTTTCTTTCTCAAGATCAATTTTGGAGAGATTGGTAGTAATCCCTGTTACGGGGCCAACTGTTAATTCTTTATCGAAGACGAGACTTTCTACTCCCTTTTTGTTGGTTACTCGTACGGTTATTTTGTGCTCGCCTTCATTGAAGCGCATTGTATCGAGCTGATACTGAAATCCTGCATTTGCGTTTTCATAGCGCGGATACAGGGCAAAAATGTCTGGGCGAGGTCCGCCATATACTGCCGTTCCTTGTAGCTGCCCATCCACCAACACTTCCATTTTGGCTACACCGTCCGGATCAAGGAGCCATCCCTGAATCGTTGTAATTCCTCCAATTTCTGCTTTGTCTATCGGAATGTCAATCTGTCCTTTTGCAACTAGTGGACCTGATTCTGTTTCCGTCACAACCACTGGAATGGTTAGGGTCTGACCTCCATAACTGACTACGATCTTAGTCGTTCCCACTTCGAGTCCTGTGACGATCCCCAGTGGACTCACATGGATCACATTGGAGTTCTCGTACGAATATACGGCTTGCACAGTAACATCACTTGGGCTTTGACCAGCTGAAGTTGCGGTAATCTGTAGCTTCTGCATCGACGATTTTGCTAAGCTGATGCCTGACTCCGTATGCTTCAAACTATCCGTCGGAGCTACTTGTCCAACCACAAAACTTTTCGCTGGCAACGGGTACTGTTTTCCTTCGCTATCCGTCACCACGACAGATACCGTATGAGGGCCAGCTTGCAACTCGGACAAATCTACCGTATAACTGAATCCTGCATGCGTATTCTTATAGTCTGGATGCAGTAAGGCAATGTCAGGACGAGCTATACCCGAATTCGCTTGTCCGACTTCTTTTCCATCAAGGAAGACCTGATAACGAGCAGGCGTAGAAGGATGCAAAAACCAGCCTGCTATCGTATACGTACCATTGATAGTCGCATCATTTGCTGGCGTTTCTATTTCGCCGATTGCCTTTAGTACCTCTGCTGCTGTAATGACGACTGGTATCTTGATACTCTGATTTCCGTACTTGATCGTGAGACTCGTATTGCCTTGCACCAGAGCCGTAACCACGCCGTCTGGACTCACTTTTGCAACAGATGGATCTTCTATGGAGTAAATGGCTAGCTTGGTCACATCCTGCTTGCTCTGATCCTCCAGCTCGGCTTTGACAGTGAGTGGATGTGTCTTTCCCTGAGAAAGCTGCAGCTCGGCGATATCTACGTGCAATCCGATTGTCGGGAGCATTTCGACCACCTGAACGGTTCTTGACCCCAGCATCGTTTGATTTCCATCCTTGGCTGTTCCACGAACAGAAATGGTATGCTTTCCTTTCTGGAAAAGGCCTGTGTCGAGGCTGTAATGAAATCCAACGTTGCTACCCGGTAAAGAAATATCGGTAATCTCTATTTCAGGACGCGGAACTCCATACGTGGCTTCACCGATTACAACACCATCCACCAATACCTCAATGCTCGAGACGCCGCTTGAAGAGATAAACCAACCCGTGATAGGGTAGACTCCGCTAATCGTCGCATTGTCGAGAGGACTGTCCAATCCCCCTTGGGACACTCCAGCAGCTGCTTTAACCGAGATCGGTATCGTTAGTACTTGTCCCTGGTAGTCGACAATAACCGTGGTCTGTCCGATCTGGAGACCTGTGATGATTCCCTGATCAGAAATGCTGGCAACCGTAGAATCATCAAGGGTGTACTTCGCTTCTCTTGTTACATCTCTGATTTGGTCATTTTGCAAAACAGCCGAAATGATAAGTTGCTGTGTATTCCCTTGTGATAGGTCGACCTTGCTTACATTTGAAGCTATACTCTTGGCTGGTTGTGCACGCTCGATGGACACGGAGCGCTCTACCAGGACTTGCTCTTTGCCTTCCTGATTCACAGCCATCACCGTAATGGTGTGCTGCCCTTCCGTTATTTGAGCCGTATCCAAAAAATACTGAAAACCAGAAGTAGCATTTTGATAAGCTGGATACGCCTGCGCAATATCAGGTCGCGGTTGCCCGTAAAGAGCTTCCCCGACTAATTTCCCATCTATATGGACCTCTATCTTTGATACACCTGCCGGATCTAAATACCAGCCTTTCATGAGAGAGATTCCCGTCATTGTGGAATGATCGGCTGGACTCTCTACTTCCCAACGCGGTATGAGTGCGATTTTTTCCTGGATCGTGACAGGAATTGTGATGGTTTGTCCTTCATAGCGAATCGTCACAATCGCTGTTCCCATTCCGGTTCCTTTTACGAAACCAGCTGGAGATACCGTTACGATACTTTCATCCGAAGAAGTGTATTCAGCTAGCATCGTGACATCTTTTAGCGTTTTATCTTCGAGAATCGTAGAAACAACGAGCTGATGCGTATTCTCGGCAGTTAGCTCTAGCTTGGAAACATCAGCATGGAGGCCCTCTACTGGCTGTTTATTGCCAATATAGAACGTATTTCCTTCGATAACCGTCTGCTCTCCATTCTTGTTTTGAATGGCAAGCGTAATCGTATGCAATCCTACGCTCATTTCTCTTGTGTCTAGGTTAAAATGAAAACCTGCGTTTCCATTTTGATACGCTGGATACTTGGCCTCAATATCAGGTCTGGGGTCACCATAGGTTGCCTCCCCAACCTTTATGCCATCAATCATGATACTGATTTGGGGCACTCCTACTGGATCTAGGTACCATCCCTTCATCTCATACGTACCAACAATTAATTCACCATTTTCTGGAGTATCAAGACCGCCACGTGGGGTCAAGGGTACATTTTCACTAACCACTACCGGGATTTCGATCGTCTTGTCTTCAAACTTTACGATCAATCGCGTCTCTCCAATGCCAGTCGCAGTCACCAGTCCTGTTTTCTTTACTGTTGCGATTTTTTCATCGTTACTGGCATAACTCGCTTCCTCAGTAATGTCTTTGGTCGTGTCATCTGTCATCTTCGCCTTGATCTTCAATGGATAGCTTTGCCCTACGGAAATAGCCAGCTCGTTACGAGAAGATTCAATCGACTGAATCCCGATAGACTCTGTATTTCCTAAATCCAAAGCTTTTTCCAGGTTCACCAGCCCTTTGCCATAAAAACGTGGCTCCCCTAGAGGTGTTGCACTCTCTACCAAAATATCCCGGACTTCATTGTTGGTTGCCTTTCCCTTCTTCGACCAAATGACTGCTGCGGCACCAGCCACGTGAGGAGCAGCTAAAGAAGTACCCGAGCGCGATTCATATCCTTTTTGAAGAGAAGTACTTAAAATATCCACACCCGGAGCCATCAGGTCCAAACCCGTTCCTACACTGGAGGAATCAGCACGCTGGTTATCCCGATCAACGGAACCTACCGACAAGGTTTCCGGATATTGTGCCGGGAACAATTGGGTATCCTCCCCCAGACCTCGATTTCCTGCTGCTGCAATGACCAGAATTCCATGCTCATTTGCCCTTTTTATTTGGTCATGCAACGCACGACTGTCCACGGAGCCACCCGCACTGATCGAGATGATATTCATGTCATTCTGGATGGCCCATTCGATTCCCTGAATCATGCTCGAATACTTTCCATGACCTTTTTCATCAAGAACTTTGATCGAATAGATTTCTGCTTCTGGCGCGACTCCTACTATTCCAAGATGATTGTCTTTTCCAGCGATCACCCCAGCCACAGCGGTACCATGACCATGGGCATCATCATAATCCGCTTCATCTTCTACATAGGAAATGCCGCCACTCACTTTCAAATCTTCATGACGTGAGATTCCGGTATCTAAAATTCCTATCTTGATATTTTTACCTAAGTAATTTTTGCTATGTGCTTGAAGTGCACCTACATGCTCGACTCCCCATGGGATATCCTGTTTTTCTGTCAGGTCGATCTCTGCTAACTCTGTGTCACTATCTTCCTCTATGTACGCGACATTTCGATCTTGAGATAATTCCTCCCTCTCGCTTTCAGTTAAGGTAGCCACCATAATTTTGGAACTGAGTTGTTGCACAGTCGTTCCTTGAATGGCGCTCCTTTTTGTTCGTTTACTGTCCTTGAAACCAATCAAGTATGTTTTGCTTTTTTCCGTTGCGTGCGCCTGCTCAGGGACCGTTTGCAAAAACAGTAAAGAGAGCAGGATAAATACGTTACAAATACTGATGGAACGGATGAATTTACTGTTCATCTCTAAGACTCCCTCCCCCATACCAGTTCAAAACCGAAAGAAAATAAGTACAGGTAAAAATATTGAAATATTCCTTAAACACACAATTCGAATTATAATGAATTCCTTATATTGGATCAATAGGAAATAAAGATAAAAAAAGACGTTCTTAGACAAGAACGCCTTTCTTTTTTCCTTATTTATCCCCTCATTTGCCCCGCAATCGTCAAATGCGCCTCACCTGCTACACGAATAACAGGCTCCTCTCCAGATCGATCAACGGTTACATACAGCTTTCCTGGTCGACCAATCGCATGTCCTTGCCCTACGACAAGCTGAGTCACTTTCCCAGCAGGCAGCCTTTCTTCCAATGCTAGGTAGCCAGCAAGTGCCCCGTTTGCAGCACCGGTTACGGGATCTTCCGCAATCCCGATCGCAGGCGCAAAATCCCTTGTATACAAGTCATAGCCTTCAGGCGCATCCCACGTAAACAAATGGGTGGTTGTGATGCCATGTTCCCTGTTCATTTCTGCTAGCGACGAGAACAATGGCTGCGCTGCATCGATTGCCTGACGGGTGCGGACTGGAATGAGTAGATGCCTATTGCCAGTGGAAGCGAGCTTCATCGGATAGCGATCGTCCAAATCAGCCGGTGTTACGCCCACGAGCTTCGCTACCTTTTCTCTGTCTAAATCAATCTCCTTCACAGAAGGCTTGATTTGGGTCATTTCCACTCGCTGTAACTGACCATCCTCCATCACCAATTGAACAGGAATCAACCCGACGTTTGTCTCAAACACGATACGGCTACCCTTTTCCAACCATCCGCGCTCTGTTGCCAATAGCCAAGCAGAACCGACTGTCGCATGGCCGCAGAAATCGATCTCAAGCGAAGGAGAAAAGTAGCGAATACGAAAATCTGCTTCTGGATGATCGGACGGCATCAAAAAGGCAGACTCAGGAAGATTCAACTCATTGGCAATTTTCTGCATTTGTTGTAAAGTCAAAGTACCTGCTTCCGGGATGACACCTGCAGGATTGCCTGCAAACGGCTCTCTCGTAAAGGCGTCCACATGGTATACGCTCACATGATTCATGGTTGTTTCTCTCCTTTTGTTAAACGAATGCTTCTCTTGCTTTTCATCTTAAAGTGATGCAACCGCGCTGTAAAATGAAGCTTTCGCATACCAACCATGATAAAAACTTCATGATAGGAGGAGGAGCTCCATGACTTTGTTTCAAATGGAAGTCCTTGTGGCTGTCACGAACGCTGGCAATTTCACGCGAGCGGGAGAACAAATCGGATTGAGCCAGTCGGGAGTGAGTCATACCATCGGCGCACTGGAGAAGGAACTTGGCATTTCCTTGTTCATTCGAAATCGCAGCGGTGTTAAGCTGACCACAGCTGGCGAAAAAATCGTCGCCTCTGCCCGGACTATCTTGGAGAACGTCTCGCTGATTAAACAGGTGGCTGCCGAATCAAACGAGCATTTGGAAGCAACGCTCCGGATTGCTTCTTTTCCCAGCGTAACCTCCGAGCTCCTGCCAAAATTGCTAAAGGCGATGCAGAGTCACTATCCGTATATGCAAACAAAGCTATATGAAGGAAGCTATCAAGAAATAAAAGAGTGGGTTCGCTCAGGGGTTGTCGATGTCGGTTTTCATGTGTGGCCCGATGAAGAGCTAGAGGGAATCCTACTAACGACAGACGCCCTGCATGCTGTCGTTCCAGCCAATCATCCTCTGGCAAAAGAGCGCTCTCTTACCTTGGAGCACTTAGCCCACGAATCGTTTCTCATGCCCATGGCGGGTTGTCACTTGTTAATTGGCGCGGAGTTTGCCAAGGCTGGACTTACGCCGAATGTTTCCTATGAAATCGCCGACAATACAACGATACTGGCCATGGTAGAAAGCGGTGTTGGGGTGACAGTCGTTCCGGCAATGACTCTACCAACGCAATTACCCGATGTCGCTGTCATAGAAATCACGCCGCCTCTCTCACGGCAAATCGGCTTGGCTGTACGCTCGCTTCGTGAAGCCTCACCTGCCGTTCAAGCTTTTTTGCGGGAAGCAGAGCGCATTGCACCCACACTATAAAAAGGACGTGCTTCTTCGTTGAAAAAATGGCTCATTCTACTACTTGCTCTCTCTGTGATTAGCAGTGTGATTTTAGGAATTACCATTCAAGCTGGTATGTTGGTACCATTGATTAACCAGAGCTTTTTAATCGGTCTTTTCCTATTGATCGTTGGGAGTATTGCCGTCGTTACCCGCTCTGGATTTTTCACTATTTTTCTGCGTGGATTCAAACAGCTAAAAGGGATGTTCTTTCGCAAGCCGCGCATGTTGGACAGTGATATCGTTCAGGCAAACGATCCAGCCTTCGCGGAAAAAAAGGAGCTCTTCGTACAAACCGGGACGTCACTGCTGCTCACGTCTGGCACCAGCTTGATCGTTTTCTCGATTGTTCTTACCTGTTTCTACTATTTATAATTGCACAAGAATGGGCTGTCCCACCGATTGGGAACAGCCCTTCTTCTACTCTTACGACTCTATCAAATGACATGCCACCCAATGTCCAGGTTGCGCCTCCTGCCACCTCGGCACTTCTTCCGCACAACGAGGTTGTACGAGTGGGCAGCGTGTGCGAAAACCGCAACCACTCGGCTTGTTGGCTGGACTCGGCAAATCTCCCTGCAAAACGATACGCTCTCGCTTCACCGTCGGGTCAGGCACTGGCACAGAAGAAAGCAAAGCCTGCGTATAGGGGTGCAACGGACGAGCGTACAGCTCATAGCTCGATGCAAGCTCAACCATTTTTCCCAAATACATGACGCCAATCCGGTTGGAAATATGTTTGACCATGGACAGATCATGCGCGATGAACAAATAGGTCAATCCGCGATCATGCTGCAAGTCCTCCAATAAATTGACGACTTGCGCTTGAATCGAGACGTCGAGTGCGGAGATCGGCTCATCGGCAATGATAAATTCCGGTTCTACTGCCAACGCCCGCGCGATTCCGATCCGTTGTCGCTGTCCCCCACTGAATTCATGCGGAAAACGCTGCGCATGATCCTTATGCAAGCCAACTAGATGGAGGAGTTCCGCCACACGCTCTTGTCTCATTCCTCGATTCAAATGGTGAATGTCCAAGCCCTCTGCAATGATATCCTCCACGGTCATACGCGGGTTCAGACTTGCTTGCGGGTCCTGGAAAATCATCTGGGCATCCCGATTGAACTGCCCCGCTTCTTTTCCCCGAAGCTGATGAACATTCTTCCCTTTGTACAACACTTCGCCATCTGTATGGTCATACAGGCGAATAATGGTCCGACCTAGCGTAGACTTCCCGCAGCCACTTTCGCCGACCAGACCGAATGTCTCCCCTTTGTTGATCGTAAACGAAACACCATCGACTGCTTTCAAATCAAATCCCGTTCCAAACGAAAAATACTTCTTCAAATCGCGAACATCAAGCAACGCTTCTGTCATACTCCCTGCCTCCCTGCTGCCACCAGCTCCTCTATTCGCGGTGCCCGTGGATCGTGGAGCCAGCAAGCTGCCTGATGTCCACGCCCGAATTCGCTCGTCACGGGCATCTGCTGTTCGCATATCTCCATCGCAAAATCACAGCGGGCAGCAAACGGACAGCCGACTGGCGGATTGAACAAATCTGGAGGGCTGCCTTCGATGGGAATCAGCCGTTGCTTTTCGCCTTCATCCAGACGAGGGAGGGAGCGCATCAGTCCCCATGTATACGGGTGACGAGGATTCGCAAAAACGTCCTCAACCGTCCCTGTCTCAACTACCATCCCCGCATACATGACAACCATGCGATGAGCGATCTCGGCTACGACTCCCAAATCATGCGTAATAATCACGACCGATAACTCCTGTTCTTCTTGCAGTCGCCTGAGCAAATCCAAAATTTGCGCCTGAATCGTCACATCCAGTGCTGTCGTCGGCTCATCAGCAATCACCAGCTTGGGTTGGCAAGCAAGAGCAATCGCAATGACCACACGCTGACGCATCCCTCCGCTGAATTGGTGCGGGTACTGATCGATTCGCTTTTCCGGATCGGGAATTCCTACGAGTGAAAGCATCTCTATCGCTCTCTTTCGTGCTTCCTCTCTCGATACTTGGTGACTGCGAACGAACCCCTCTACGATTTGTGTACCTACCTTCATCGTCGGATTGAGCGCTGTCATCGGGTCTTGAAACACCATACCGATCTGCGTTCCGCGAATACCCAGTAGTTCTTTCTTGGGCAGATGACTGATTTGGGCTCCTTCAAATACAACCTTTCCCCCGACGATTTTTCCAGGTGGATTAGGGATCAATCCCATAATCGCTTGAGCCGTAACACTCTTGCCACATCCACTCTCTCCAACGATGGCAACTGTCTCCCCCTTGTCCACGTAAAAGGACACTCCCCGCACGGCTTGTACCTCGCCACCATACGTCTTGAAATTCACCCGCAAGTTATCGATTGTCAGCAAATGCTGATTCATCCTCATTCCCCCTGTCGTCTCTAATCGCGTAGACGCGGATCAAGCGCATCCTGCAAACCGTCGCCGAATACGTTGAAGGCGAACATCGTCAGCGAGATCATCAATGCTGGGAAAAACAGTCGCCACCAATCACCCGTCAAAATAACGCCCAAGCCATCGTTTGTCATCGTCCCCCAACTGGCGACGGGAGCTTGTACACCAAGTCCAAGAAAGCTGAGAAAAGATTCCGCAAAAATCGCCGATGGAATCGTAAAGGTCAAATTGACGATAATGACGCCAAATGTGTTGGGAATCAGATGCTTTAGCAAAATTCGTGAAAACTTCGCTCCCAGTACTTGGGCAGCCAGAATGAACTCTTGATTTTTCAATTGCAGGATTTGTCCGCGCACCAACCGCGCCATGCCGACCCAACCAGTAGCAGACAGAGCAATAATAATCGTCAGCATTCCTGGCTCCATCACGACCATGAGCAAAATGACGACCAGCAAATACGGCAGCCCATACAAAACCTCGATAATGCGCATGATGATCGTATCGATGCGATCCCCTCGTTTGCCTCGTCCTGCCATATAGCCTGCAATTCCCCCGACTGTCACTCCGATGACCAGGTCGATTAATGCCGCGACAATGCCAATCGTCAAAGAAATCCTCGCCCCATACCACGTACGGGCAAACATGTCTCGTCCCAGCTCATCCGTACCGAACCAATGCTCTGCGGAGATTTCCTGATTTTTGGTCAGCAAGCTCTGGTCGGAATAACTATACGGCACGAGGTTCGGTCCAATGATCGCCATGCCAACCAAAGCGAGAATAATGAAAAGGCCGAGCATAGCCAGCTTGTTTTTTAGCAGTTTCCGAATGACCTGCTGCCCATTGCTGAGACTGGGTCGTGCAATGACATTTGCCTGCGTATTTTTCGCCAACGGGCGAAATAACGGGTCCACTTTGTGCTCCATCACCACAGTTTATCTCTCCTTGTTGGTCAGCTTGATCCGCGGGTCAATCAGGGTGTATGCGATATCAATCAGGAAAATGGTAAAAATCAGAATCGCACTGTAAAAAATAGTGGTACCCAAAATGACCGGATAGTCACGGTTGAATATGCCGTCTACGAAATACTTGCCAATGCCGGGAATCGCAAAGATTTTCTCCACGACAAAGGTACCCGTTATCAAACTGGCAATCAAAGGTCCGAGAAAGGTGACCACAGGCAGTATCGCATTGCGAATTCCATGTCTGACGACGATGACAAACATGGGAATCCCCTTTGCCTCTGCTGTTCGAATGTAGTTCTGGTTCATGACTTCAATCATACTGGCACGCATGTAGCGGGTAATGACCGCAACCGGACCAAAGGCGAGCGCCAGTGACGGAAGTATCGTATGCATCCAGGTACCCCATGTCGCAACGGGAAAGAGCGGCAGCTTGATCGCGAAAAAATTGATCAAAAGCGGTGCCATAATGAAGCTCGGGATCGCTACCCCCAATACAGCAAGCGCCATGGCAACGTAGTCCAGCCATTTGTTGCGATTGAGCGCTGCGATGATACCCAATGATATTCCGAAAAGGAGTGCGATCCCGATCGCTTGCACACCCAACCACGCAGATGCAGCAAAGCCATCGGAAATCATGTCATTGACTCCACGAGAGTCTGATTTGATGGATGGGCCCAAGTCGAGCATTAACAGATTTTTCAGATACAAAACATATTGAACAGGCAACGGCTCGTCCAAGTTGTATTTGGCGCGTAAATTATTGAGAATTTGCTCTGGCAGCTGATCCGACTCGGATGCAAACGGATTCCCCGGAATGGCATGCATCAAGGCAAACGTCAGCGTCACGATAATCCACAGGGTGACGAACATCATCAAAACACGTTTTACCAGATAGTTTGACATAGAAGTCCTCCTCGTTTACTTAGCCAGCTCGTAAATGGCATGCGCGTATATCGCCATGGCACGCAGCAGGTCGTCAATCTCGGCATATTCATCAGTCAGATGGGCCATTGATTCCTTGCCTGGAAAGAGCGGGCCGAAAGCAACACCATACGGCATGATTTTGGCGTAGGTAGCTCCTCCTGAGGAAAGAAGGGTCGCTGGTTCTCCCGTGTGCTCCTCGTACACGCGCGACAAGGTTTGGATCACAGGATGATCTTTGGGTACATAATGCGACTTGGATGTCCGCAAAGCGGAAATCGTCCAGCCCAGCTCTGCAGTCCTTTGCTTCAATTTCTCAACGTATTCCTCGCAGGAGACAGTCGCCGGATAGCGTATATTGAGCCGAACTGTCCCCCCTTCGCTGGAATCGTAACGCAAAATCCCCGCGTTGACCGTCAGCTTTCCTGACACTTCATCCTCGCAAGCCATATATAGATGGTGAGCAAAATAATCTTCATGCAGGACATCAGCCAACATCGTAAGAAAGGACGAACAGGAGCCACCAAACGGATACAATCGCAAAAAAGTAGCCAACAAGGTTCCTGCATTTACGCCTTGGAATGGTGCCATCCCATGAGCCGGCTTTCCTGCGAGCGTGAATTGCAATTGTCCCAGCCCTACCAGTTCCATACGACCAGTTGTGTGGTTTTCATTCAGAAACATTTCCCACTCTTCCGCCAATCGAGAAAGGACGACCTCCTGCCGTGCCAGGGAGTCCAGTCGTACAAGAGCGACTGCTTTTTCGGGAACACTGTTGCCTTGATCACCGGAGACAAATGACGCTAGCTGCCATGCTCCATTTCGTTCGATTGGTCCCTTCGCTGGAATCGTCAATGTCGGGTTGATTTGTCCCTTTTCAGCATGTGTCATCGGGAAGGAGGAGTCAGGTGAAAAGCCAATCGGCGGTATACGATCATGCTGGGCAAAATGCTTCATGCACAACCATCCGCTCTCTTCATCTGTTCCGATGATCATTCGCACGCGTTTGGTCAGTGGCAAGCCTGAATCCTTGACCAGCTTCAACGCATAGTAAGCAGCCAGTGCTGGGCCTTTGTCGTCAATCGCTCCCCGCGCATAGATTCGACCGTCGCGAATGCTCGGTTCAAAAGGCAGGGTCGTCCAACCTTCTCCCACAGTAACAACATCGATATGCACGAGCACACCGATCTCTTCTTCCCCGTCGCCGAGCTCGATTGTCCCTGCGTAACCAGCCAGGTTTTTGGTCTGGAAGCCATCCAGCTCACCGCGTGCGAGCATTGCTTCAAGTGCCGCGGCAACACCTTCGCCAAATGGCTTTCCTTCTTTTGCCGTCGTCATGTCTTCGATACTGTTAATGGAAAGAAAGGATTTCAAATCATCCAGGTACTGCTCTCTTTGCAGAAGCGCTAGCTGTCTCCAGTAATCGCTCATATGCGTTCCCCTGCTTTCATCCGATGTAGATAGGCAAGAAACGATTCACCTTTCGAGGAAATCTGACTCCCTTGTCTTCCTTTTCCCACTTGAATCAGCTCATCCTGCTGCATAAGCTTCAGGCGATAGCGCAGCTGTTGCAACGTAACCGAGTGACCTCTTTCTTGCAACTGCGCAAGTAGCGTATAGCGTCCACCGCTTCCTTGCCCCAGCTCCTGCAAAATAGCGGTGATTTCATCCAGAAATCCTCGTTTTTTATATTCAGTGACGATGCTTTCACATTCGTTGTTTAGACCATCTACAGGCAACGGCGCTTCCGGTATTTCCCGCAGAAAGGGCAAATGATACGGATACGCTTCATCCTCTACAACGTGTGCTAAATACTCGATCACATTTTCGAGCTCGCGAATATTTCCAGGCCAATCGTACTCATGGAGCGCCCGCATGGCTTCATTGGTCAACGTAAACGGTGGGCGGCGCAAATCATAGGAGTATTTCTTCATAAATTGATGAGCTAACCACGGGATATCCTCCCGTCTGTTTCGTAGCGGCGGCAAATGAATCGGCAAGATATTCAGGCGATAATACAAATCAGCACGGAAGGCACCTTCCGTAATCATCCGCTGCAAATCTTGATTCGTTGCTGCGATGACGCGAATATCTGTCGGGATGATCTTGCTGCCGCCTACGCGCATAATCTGGCGTTCTTGTAATACACGCAGCAGTCGGTTTTGAATAGCCGCGCTGGCATCTCCGATCTCATCAAGAAATATGGTTCCTTTGTGGGCCAATTCAAACCAGCCGATATGCCCACCTTTACGCGCACCGGTAAAAGCTCCTTCTTCATAGCCGAACAGCTCGCTTTCCAAAAGAGATTCCGATATGGCAGCGAAGTTGACCCCAACAAACGGCTCTCTTCGACGTGGCGAAGCATTGTGGATAGCCTGGGCGAGCAATTCCTTCCCTGTCCCTGTTTCTCCCAGCAACAGCACAGTGGAGTTGCTTCTTGCGATTTTGCGGGCAATCTGAATGACTTTTTGTACAGGCACGCTCTCCCCATAGAAATCATCAAATTGGTATTTGGCTACCAATCCTTTGCTGTAAAGGCGCATGCGATAATCATGCTCCAGCTTTTCAATTTCAGCAGCCTGGCGAAACAAAAGCAGACTCCCGAGAAAGCTTCCTTCCATGACGATGTGCATTTTGCGGAAAAAGTAGGTTTTGTTCGCCCAATCTACCAAAACATCCTTGTTCTCTTCACACTGCCGGATCAACTGATAAAAATTCGCAGGCAAGCAAATAGACGCCCGTTCACCGACGACTTCATTCCCTTCCATCTGCAACGTATCGATTGCTTTCTGATTGACAAAACGGATGTTTTCTTTTTCATCCATGGCAATCACCGCGTCCTCGATCCGATTGACGATGGCCTCCAAATATTTGCTCAACAGATGCGCATGCTGAATCTCGTTGTTCAGCTCTTTGGTGATATCGACCAACGATTGCATGGCGCGTGCGGTCACCTTTTGAAAATTGCCGTATTTAAAATGAGAGTAGATGGCAAGCCACGTAGATAAATCGATGATCCGATACCCGATATCGACAACTTTGCGAATATGCGTCGGGACATGCTCTGCTTCTCCTGGCGTTACCGCAATCTCGATGTCAGGGGGATAGTCAGCACCTGGATAATAAGGATATAGTTCAAAATCCATCCCTGAGGCACGCAGCAATTCCACATTTTCTTCAGCAGTCTCCTTGGTGTCACTGACGAGAAGTACTTTCACGCCTTTCGGGATTTCCAGCATGCCGCGCAAGTTATGGTACGGCAGCATTCGCTTGGCAATGATGATGCTGGATTCTTTCGGCACATATGGTTGTACAAGTGGGACGATGCTTTTGGTAGATACAATGACGAGGGCACCAGGCGTGATCGGGCGTAGCGGAAGCTGGTCGACTCGCATCGCCTCGACATGGATATCATCGCCGATTCCCAATTCATGATATTGACTAACGACGGACTGTAGAAACTCATCCATTCTCGCAATAAATATGATCGATTTTTTGTCCATATCAGCCGCTCCAAGATGTAAAGTGAAGACAAGAACGTTTCGAATATTCGCTCTTGTCTTCACTTATTTTACTTATTATTTATTGCCGATTTCTACCCATTTGTAGTCAATCGTGCCGACTGGATGGCGAATGATGCCTTTTATGTTTGGTTGCTCCATAAACACTTTTGTCCCGAAATAGATAGGTACGAGCGGCATATCATCCATGAAAATTTTCTCTGCGTCATGCATGAGCTTGAAGCGCTCTGTTTCGTCGGCAGTGTTGCGAATCTTCTCGACCAGTGCGTCATACTCTTTGTTGCTGTAGTTGACACGGTTTCCAGGATGGTCAGTCACGAACAGCTCAAGGTAATTGACCGGGTCTCCGTAGTCGGCAGGGATCGTCGAGCGGGAGAATTGTAGAGTGCGGGCACGCTGTTCAGCCAGGAATACTTTCCACTCTTTGTTTTCCAGCTTCACATCTACCCCGAGATTTTTCTTGTACATTTCCTGCAAAACTTGCGCGATGGCCTTGTGCGCATCACTGGTGTTATACGTCATGCTGACAGGCGGGAGGGTTGTCCAACCTTCTTCTTCCATCCCTTTTTTCAGCAGTGCTTTTGCTTGCTCTACATCGTTATCCTTGAAGAAATCCCCGCCCTTTGTGCGGAAATCCGCTCCGTCTGGCTCCGGGAAGCCCAATGGCACGTGTGCCATAGCAGGGGTTTGTTTCCCTTGCACGACATTGTCGATCAAAGTCTTGCGATCGATGGCCAGCGCAAATGCTTTCCGAATGTTGGCGTTAGTAAATGGAGGCATTGTGGTGTTCATCCGGTAGTAGTAGATGGACGCTTCCGTCTCTACCTTTGCTTCTCCAGAATCAATCAACTGTTTCTTCATATCGTTGGGAACAGTCTGGATCATGTCGAGCTGACCTGTTTTGTACATTTGGAATTGCGTATTTTCGTCGTTGACCATGACAAACTCGATTCCCGCATATTTGATCGAATCACGGTCCCAGTAGCCCTCGTTTTTCACGAGCTTCACTGATTGGTCATGAACCCAATCTTCCATTTTGAACGGTCCATTCGTCACGATGCTTTCAGCGCCTTCCGCCCATTTCAGATTGCTCTCCACGACTTTTTTATTCACCGGGAAGAAGGTCGGCTGCGTCAGAATGTGGAGGAAGTAACCTGTTGGCGCCTTCAGCTTTACCTCAAACGTCTTCTCGTCTACGGCTTTTACCTGTACGCCGTCTGCATTTCCTGTTCCTTTGTTGAACGCTTCTGCTCCATCGATGTAATAGGCGAGGAAAGCAGACGGGAATGCATTGTTCGGATCGACAATGCGCTTAAACGCAAACTCGAAATCCTGCGCTGTCACTGGTTCACCATTCGACCATTTGCTATCGCGCAGTGTAAAGGTATATGTTTTCCCATCCTCACTCACTGCCCATTTCTCGGCCATGGCTGCTTGCGGCTTATGATCCTTGTCCAGTCGGACCAAGCCTTCCATTGTGGCATTCAAGACTTCGTTGGAAGTACTGTCAAAGCCCTTTGGCGGATCGAGGGAAGGTGGCTCGGTCTTCAGGTTGAGCTTTAGTTTTGCAGCGACATTTGCTTGTCCATCTGTATCTGTGGACGATTGACCTGCTGTCCCTCCCCCTGCTGGCTGTGTAGGCGTTGCCGACTGGCTACAACCTGTAATGGCAAGAACAGTGACAAGTGCAGCGGTACTAAGCAGCTTCCATCCTTTTCGCATGTTCATTGCATGTGACCCCCTTTTCTTTTTTAAACAACAATGAGCCTTTGTTGCTTTATGAATAAACGGCACTGCTGGAAATGCCATTTATACACGTAAAGAAAAATCTGTCTTGGCTAGACGGAAGGAAGTTTCGATCCGTCCAACAACGTTACCACTCATGTTTGTAATGGGCGGGTTGGTATATTCGGCGAGCGTATCCAAAGGACCGTCCAAGCCGATTCCCAGTTGACGAAGCACTTCATTGACGACCGGGTTGATCGCCCGTGGTCCTCCATCCTCGATTTTGATGGCAATGCCCAATCCTGTTTCTCTATCGCCCAGGCAATACACAGACTCTGCGCCCGCCTTCCCTACGATACGACCGCCAAAGGCTGACATGAGGTCTGTGCAATATCGATTCTCGCCTCCGACCATTTCGGGATGAGCAATCATGGCATCCGTAATTCGCTGAACGGCTTTTCGTCGCTCTGGATTCTCGATCACCTCTGGTCTCGCCAGCTTGGCGAATGCCCACGCGTAATGAGCGAGTGGTAATTGATGGACGGGAACCCCACATCCATCTGTTCCGAGGTTGATTTTGTCTTTGGAATACCCTGTTATGTCCTCGACTACTTCGAGAATCCGCTGTTGCACTGGATGCGTAGGCAAATGATAGGTAGTCACGTCCTCCCCCATATGTGTCGCGGTGGCAATCATTCCGGAGTGCTTACCGGAGCAATTCGAGAATACGGGTGTAAGCGGCTTGCCCTCCCGGATCAGCTGTTTGTAGCTCTCCTCATGACGTGGCACATGTGTCCCGCATTGCAATGCCGTTTCTGGCTGACCTGCTCGCGCAAGCATAGAGAGCGCTCGCGTGCGATGGCGTGGCTCTCCACTATGAGAAGCGCAACAGAGCGAAAGATCAGCTGGCTCAAAACCATACCGATCTGCCGTACCCGTCTCGATTACCGGAATTGTCTGCAACGGCTTCATACTGGAGCGTGCATATGTAAGGCGATGGGGATCACCGTACGAATAGAGCAATGTCCCCTGCGAATCAACGACTGCGATATGTCCGAGATGTGAGCTCTCTACCTGTTCTCCCCGGTATACGTTGGCAACGACGTTCATAGCAAGTCTCCTTTGAGTGTTCAATAGTAGAATGATTGTACTTTTCTACAGTAAGCAATTAGCGTGCCAACGAAATGACTTAACAGTCAATATTGAATTTTCTGCTATTTTACTCATAAGTAGCGGGACAAAAATAACAATCCGCACGATAAATAAGCCACCCCATAAACACTAATAGGTTGCCCCTTTAGATAATTAAGCTACCTTTTTGATCAAACAAAAGAAAAACACCCCTTTTCATCCCGCAATCGGAAATAGGGTGTCCTGAATAGCCTTCCTCTTATTGTTTGGCAACGCGTTGCATATCCGCTTCAACCATCATGTGAATGAGCTCTTCCAGCCTCGTTTTCGGTGTCCAGCCGAGCTCTCTTTTGGCTTTTTCCGGATTGCCCAACAAAATGTCCACTTCTGCTGGCCGGTACAATTCCGGGTCGATCACGACGTAATCCAGGTAGTTCAACCCAACATAATCGAAGGCGATTTTGCACATCTCTTCCACTGTCGAAGTTTTTCCTGTCGCAATGACATAGTCATCCGGCTTATCCTGCTGGAGCATCAGCCACATCGCTTCCACGAAATCGCCAGCAAAGCCCCAATCCCGCTTCGCCTGAATATTTCCCAACCGCAGCTCCTTTTGCTTGTTCGAGGCAATTCTTGCGACAGCATGTGTCACTTTCCTCGTAACAAATTCCAGCCCACGCAAAGGTGATTCATGATTGAATAAAATGCCGTTAGTGCTAAACATCTGAAAGCTTTCCCGATAATTTTTGGTCATCCAGTAGCCAAACAGCTTGGAGACTGCATATGGGCTTCTTGGGTAAAAAGTCGTTTGTTCCGATTGCTGTGGCTCCTGGATTAAACCGTACAGCTCACTTGATGAAGCCTGATACATTTTGATGGCCGGGTCTGTCTCCCGTATCGCCTCCAGAACATGAAGGACACCCAGTCCGGTGACTTGCGCGGTCAAAATGGGCTGCTCCCACGAAGAGCCAACAAAGCTCTGCGCTCCTAAATGGTACAATTCCTTTGGTTTGCATGCCTTCAGTGCACGCGTCAACGACGACACATCCAATAGATCACCTTCCTTGTACTCGACGTGATCTGCGATGTTCAAATACTCCAACCGCCACCTGTCCACCGTGCTACGGCGTGGCACCAGTCCCACAACATGGTACCCCTTCTCTAGCAAAAATTTTGCCAGGTAAGCGCCGTCCTGACCTGTGATTCCTGTGAGGAAAGCTGTTTTCATCCACTTCTACTCCCCTTCTTCAGGCTGTGCCGTAATGTTCATTCCGGTAAGTTCCCTTAAGCATCTCTTAAGCTTATGCCGGACCATGTTCATACGTTCAGTTGTTAAGGGTGAGGGTCAAGAATAGAAGTCCGTAATAAACTAATGAAAGCAAACCGTTGTCATTGATCAAGGAGGAGGTAGGCAGGTGACAGATCATTGGATGCCTGGTCCACAAAAAAGCGGTGTGATTTGGCTTACCGGACTGATCATTCCCACCCATCAGCTTGGCGTCGATGAATGCGTGGAACGAATCTTGTTTTCTTTCTTATCTACCATTAACAAGCAATAAGGCTGGGAGTCAGGGAGTGGAATCATCATGCTTACTTTGTTGACTCGATCAAAAACATGGATTCCGCTATCCAATGAGACATTCAGATGATGTCGCACATCTTTTTCATGGGCAACCGTTATTTTCTTAGTAACACTTTGACCAATAAATAGCACATCACTGGATATCTCCATCCCTCTGGTAAAACCATTACACCGGAAGATAGCCTCCTTGTCTTTTTTTACTTCGAATTCCAAGGAATTGCAGCAGTACAATCCATCCTCGCCCAGAGTCACGGTATGCGGCTTACTCAATTTTTGATCATGGATATGAGTGATTTGTCCTTTCTCCAGGCAGTACTCCAGCACGACCCCAGACGGCCCCTCTGTTGATTCTCATGAATCCACAGATCATTTATGTGAAGGATATCCCGATTGAGTTCGTCCTTGTTTCGACAATGTACGCTTCTCTCCCCATCTCGCAATTCCCCTGCAATTGTTCGTCAGCAATTTCGTGAGCTGAAAATTCTCTTCCTTTACATCCAGAACATACAGTCCTCCATTTACATTGCTACACGTGACGAGCAGCTTGCATTTCCCGATTCCAAAAATGGTACGCACCCTCTTTCTTCCTGCTTACGTGTGTTTCTAAGCTCGTTTGAAAATGACCAAAAGAGGTGTTTCGACCGCCATGTCGCTCATTACTGTCGTGATCCCAACCTATAATCGGGAAAAGTATCTTCCCACAGCCATCGCAAGTGTGTTGAACCAAACACACAAGGAATGGAAGCTCCTCATTGTAGATGATGCCTCTACTGACCACACACATGCCATCGTAGAAAAGTACCTCGATGATCCACGCATTCACTACGTGCTACTCCCTGAAAATTCGGGGATCGGCAAAACAATGGCAGCTGCTCTTGAACGAATTGACACGCCCTACTTCGTCTCACTTGACTCGGATGACTGGTTCGACAAAAAGACCTTAGAAATTTTGTTGTATGAAATGGAACGCCAGCCCGAAACCACGAACGTCGTGTTCTCCAACACCGTTTTTTGGAAGGAAGTTGGTGATACGCGAGAACTGTCTGAAATCATGCGGCCTCCGATCTATGAAGATAAGTATGATTACCTGGAAGCTCCGATGGTTTGGCCTCGTTTTTATCGGACACAAGCGGTTCGTGATGTCGGTGGATTTGAATGTGATGATCCGATGCAGGGAAGGTTTTCTCATGACAAGTACATGTTATTAAAATTGATCGGAACAGGTGATATTCACTGGGTCGATGCGAACCTCTATCATTATTTGATTCACGAGAGCAACAATTCCCACACAAAAAACTGGCCGCAATGGACAAAAGCAAGAAAGTATATCCTTACGAAAATCTTGAAACTGTGGGGCGACGAGTACGAGCCTGTTTTTGTGTACACACCCGAGGGCTGGATCTATGTGAACGAGCTCATTCCGAAAGAAAAGCTTTCCTAACTATTTTGCGACAATCTGCTTAAACAAGGTCAATGCCCGTGCCACTGCTTGATCCATGTTGTAGTACTGGTAGTCCGCGAGTCTGCCCGCAAAAAGTACTTGATCGCGTATTTGCTCCGCTTCTTGTTTATAGAGGCTGTACCGTTCGCTATTTTCCTTGCGAGGAATTGGATAATAAGGCTCGTTTTCGCCAGGTGAATACGGCTGTGGATATACAAAGGATATCGTTGTGTGAGGAACGACTTGACCTGTAAGGTGCTTTTGTTCGAGGATTCTGGTGAAATCATACTCATTGGGATAATTGACAGTCCCCACTTCTTGGTACCATGCCTTTTGATGCGTTTCAAAATGAAAGCGCAGGCTTCGATAAGGCAACCGTCCATGCTTATAGCCAAAGAAGGTATCGATCGGGCCTGTGTAGATCATTCGTTTATACCTAATTTCATCCGCGATTTCTTGATAGTCCGTATTGAGGAGCACCTTTATATTCGGATGGTCGAGCATGCGATGAAACATTGCCGTAAAGCCATGCAGCGGAATTCCTTGATACGTGTCTTGAAAATACCGGTTGTCCCTGCTGACATACACAGGAACTCTTGCGGAAACAGATTGATCCAGCTCCTCCGGCTTCAAATCCCATTGCTTGATCGTATACCGATGAAATACTTTTTGATAAATGAATTCGGCCAAAAAACCAAGCTCTTCATGTGCACTATCTCGAAGCTTCAGAATCGGAATCTTCGCCCCGAATCCATATTGACGGATCAGTAAGCTCTCCAGTTTCTGCGCATATTGCGGGGAAAACAAAGCGGACAATGCATTTAGATTGAAAGGCAACGGTATTTTTATGCCATCGACATAGGCACGCACCTCATGAAAGTACGGCCTCCACTTGGTAAAACGCGACAAATAGTCCCAGACCAGCTTGGAATTCGTATGAAAGGTGTGCGAACCGTATTTGTGAATCAGTACCCCCTGCTCGTCGTAACAATCATAGGCATTTCCTCCGATATGATTGCGCCCCTCAACCACCAACACTTTCTGATCAAGCTCATTGGCAATCCGCTCTGCGAGTGTAGCACCCGTGAATCCAGCTCCGACAATCAGCCAATCCACCTTCATGTTAGACTCACATCCTCCAGTCTTAATCAGATCCACTCACTCACTTACCATTCTGTTAATACCCTAGTAAATGATGTCGTACTCTACACGCGGGAGTGAACTCTACATGAATGCAAACTGGCACGCACACTACACACGCTGGAACGAGTGTGAATCCCTCGATCCAGAGCTTCGTCAGCAGTTAACCGCCATGCACGCTGATGAAAAGCTGCTTGCGGATTGCTTCTCTGCTCCGATTGCATTTGGAACCGGAGGCATGCGCGGGGTCATGGAGCCGGGAATAAACCGCATCAACCTATACACGATTCGCAAAGCAAGCGCAGGGCTGGCTCTTTATTTGCTCGAAACATACCCGGATCTAGCCGTCAAAAAAGTCGTCATTGCCTATGATTCACGGAAACACTCACAGTTGTTTGCCAAGGAAACTGCCAAGGTTCTCGGTCAGTACGGGATTACTACATGTATATTCAAACAGCTGACTCCTACCCCTCTGCTTTCCTTTGCCGTGCGCCACTATTGTGCGTGTGCGGGCATTGTCATTACAGCAAGCCACAATCCGCCGGAATATAACGGCTACAAAATTTATAGTGCTGATGGGGGGCAAATTACGCTCGCAACAGCCGAACAACTGATGGAACAGATCGTCGCAGCCGGAAATGAACTCGAAATCACCCCAGCCGATGAACAAGAGCTGTACAAAAATGGACTTCTCCACTACATTGACGATTCTCTCTTGCATGCGTATTTGGAAAAAGTAAAGCAATTGCGCGTCCATCCAGACTTATCTCCTGCGATCCGAAAGCAAGTGAAGATCGTCTTTACTCCCCTGCACGGTACAACGCATGACTCGATCACACGCGGATTGAACTTGTTTGGGTATACACAAGTGAGTGTCGTGGAAGAGCAAGCTGTCCCCGATCCTAACTTTTCGACCGTAGCCTCGCCTAATCCCGAAGAGCCTGATGCCTTTCGATTAGCGATTTCATACGCCAAACAAGTGGATGCCGACGTGATCATGGGGACGGACCCTGATGGAGATCGCCTCGGTGTGCTCGTCAAAAATCAGGCAGGAGACTACAGCGTCCTGACAGGGAATCAATTGGGAGCCTTGCTTCTTCATTACCTGCTGGATACCAAACAAAAAAAGGGGGGGCTCCCCTCTAACGGCATTGTCTTAAAAACAATCGTCACGTCTGAAATGGGCAGGGCCATCGCGTCAGACTTCGGTGTATCTACAGAAGACACTTTGACAGGCTTCAAATATATTGGCGAAAAAATCGAAGCCTACGAAAAGAGTGGAGCGTATGTCTTCCAATTTGGTTACGAAGAAAGCTACGGATACTTAATCGGCGATTTTGTCCGGGATAAGGATGCCGTACAAACTGCTTTGCTGCTTGCTGACATGTGCGCGTATTACAAATCTCAGCACAAAAGCCTCGATGACACACTGAATGACTTATTCAACCGTTACGGTCATTATGCGGAAGAGCTGATTTCTTTCACGTGCAAAGGAGGAGATGGCATGCAAAAAATATCGGCAACGATGTCTTCCCTGCGCAATCAGCCACCTTCCCTAATCGCCTCCCACCCCATCATAGCCATCGAAGATTATGGCAGCGGGATCCGCACAGATTGTCAAACACGTACATCCACACCGCTCACCTTGCCTGCCTCGGATACGATCAAATACTTTTTCCATGATCATTCGTGGTTTTGTGTCAGACCATCAGGCACGGAGCCCAAAATTAAAATTTATATGGGAGTGAAAGGAACGAGTAAGCAGGATAGCCAAGAAAAGCTTTTCACCTTGAAACAGGCTATCTTGCAGCTGATCAGATTCTAGTATGGACTAGATATCCAAGTACGGACCGGATTGAGGAGGATGTCCGCCCGCGACTGTTCCGTAACGAGGAGGATGATAAGCTTGTTCTGGTGTTCGTTCAGGAAAACCGGATTGAAGAAGCAAGTCGCGTCTTACAAAAAAAGCGTTGACGCCCTTTGAATCTGTTCCCACCAAGGCATATCCCAAGCTGGTTCCTAAAATGGCCAAGGAACTCAAGCTGGCACCGTAGTAGGTATTGCCACCCCATTTAAAATCAGGCTGATACACGATCACCATTTTTTGTGGAGGCGGAAAAGCCGCATTGTACTCAATAACGACAAGTCGCGGGGTGTAAGCAGAAAGAGCTTGCCAAACCCAGTAGTCATTGCCGTCAATGTCGATAGAGAGCAGATCAAATTCTTTTTGGACACCATTTTTTTCGAATAACCCAGCAATATTTTCTCTCGTGATCAACTCATTCTTAATGATGAGCTGTGGATAGGCAGCATAATCGTCAGACATTTTGTTGCAACTGTTTAGGTCGGCTTCCATCGCCAATCCGCCCCATCCATGCTGCGTGACGAGATTTTTTAACATACATTCCGAGCCATCTCCAACTCCGAATTCTACACAATAGCGATTCGTAGTTCCGATTCGCGAAAATATTTCTTCAATGATGCCGTCTTCTCCATTTTGGGAATACACTCGTTTTTCATATCGGTTTAACACATCCATTCTTTCCATGCCTCCATTCACAATGTCCCTCTTTCCGTATCTTATTTATCTTTTTGTGGATACGATTGGTCATTTAATGAACAGGTTGCAAAACAGGCTATTGCACGCATTTCATACAAAATGTTCCACGTAAGAGGCGCCTGCCGTTTCAAGGCCCTCCTCGGGACATATATTAGGATAAAGTTTACTAATGGGAGCCTATCAGGCATTTTGTAAGACAGAGGAGATGTGTATCGTGAGTTTGCCCATCGTGTTTATTCACAGAACGGCTGAAGATCATGTAGGATTATGCATGCAACAGGCGAAATACAGCAACCCTTCTTCTCGTGTCATTCTTATCGGAAGCCCAGAAAACAAATATCTTTCTGCGGAAAATACAGAGCACTTCCTGTTGAGCCGTTTCTACCAAAGTGCCCAAGCTTTTTCTTTTGTTTACAAGCACTCCACTTCCAACACCTACGAATACAATCTGTTTTGCTTCCAACGCTGGTTTATTTTGCGCGATTTTATGAGGAGTCAAGGGATAGAACGTTGTTGTTACCTGGACTCGGACGTAATGCTATACACCGATATCAGTAAGCGAGACAACGAGGATTTCGATGACTTTACATTTGAGTATACCTGGACGACCGTATGCGACCTGGAAAAACTCAATCAATTTTGCGATTACGCGACCAAATTTTTTCGCGACCCTCTTCACTACCAGACTCTGCTTCAATTCGCAAAAGAAATCGGAGATGCCCCTATTTCTGACATGGTGTTGTTTATCCTGTTTCACAATTACGCGCTTCGCCGCAAAGCTACGTATGGTATAGTTGCCAACGGCTTTTTCGATCATAATCTCAACTGTCCTTTTGCTCCATCCTGCCCGCAGGCTGACAGCCAAGATGGGAAGAAGCAGATTTATCAAAAGAATGGCGCTCTTTATTGCAAAATAACGGGCACGACCGACTACCTTAGCGCTCATTCCTTGCATTTTCAAGGACATTCGAAAGCATATATCCCCTACTTTCGCTCACAGGACATCCCGAACACAGATGATTTCATGTATTTCGACTATCCGACCTGCAAATGGGTGCCCGCCAAGCCCTGATCTCAATAAAATTCCCTTTGGAAACGAGCCTGTGCGCCGTGCCATTTTTTCACATTTTTCCATATTCATAATATGTTAAGCTGTTCATCCTTCGCTATGAGCATCATGGACAGGGGGGATTCGACTCATGAAGGCATTGATTACCGGAGTAACGGGATTTGCCGGCAGTCACTTGGCTGAGTATCTACTGTCACGGGGAGATGTAGATGTTTACGGCACATTCCGATCCCTTACCAAAAAAGAGCAGCTGGGGCACCTGATGGACCGCGTGCATATGGAAAACTGTGAATTAAAAGATCCCCAATCTGTAAATGAACTCATCCAGAGAATAAAGCCTGATCTCATTTTTCACTTGGCTGCTCAAAGCTTCGTCCCCACCTCGGTGTCGTCTCCTGCAGATACGATGGTAAACAATATTGTCCCACAATTAAATTTGTTCGAGGCGGTACGCAACCATGCCGTTTCGTGCAAAATTCAAATCGCTTGCTCCAGTGAGGAATACGGTTTGGTCTATCCGGAGGAAATCCCCATAAAGGAGACCAATCCCCTCCGTCCTCTCAATCCATACGCGGTCAGTAAAATTGCCCAGGATTATCTCGGGTATCAATATCATCACAGCTACGGTCTGGCGATCATCCGTACACGCACATTTCATCATACAGGTCCGAGAAGAGGCGAAAGCTATGTGACCTCTAATTTTGCCAAACAAATTGCCCAGATTGAGCTTGGTCTGCAAGAGCCAAAAGTGCACGTCGGCAATCTTGGGGCAATTCGAGACTTCACGGATGTACGGGATATTGTCAAGGCGTATTGGTTGGCGATTACGCGAGGTGAACCAGGTGATGTATACAATATTTCCGCAGGTACTCGTTATACGATCGAGGACATGTTGAAGACGCTACTGGCCTTGACTGATGTGCAGGTAGAAATACACGTAGACACCAATCGGTTGCGCCCCTCTGATGTAGACATCGTATTGGGAGACTCTTCTCTATTTCGAGAAAAGACGGGATGGGAGCCCGAGATCTCTTTCCAGCAAACGATGGAAGATTTATTGAATGACTGGCGCTCTGTACTACGCCAACAGAACAGCTCTTGAAAACGTCGAGTGGATGAGTAGAAAAAATCAGGAGGGAACTTTTTATGTCCATGCAATCCCTTCCTCTCGTCAGTGTCATCACGCCTTCGTACAATCAGGCACCCTTCATCAAACGAACGATCGAGAGTGTATTGACACAAGACTATCCCCATATCGAGCATATTGTGGTCGATGGCGCCTCAACTGACGGTACACAGAGTATTTTGCAGCAATACAGCCATCTGGCAGACCGCTTCCGCTACGTTTCCGAACCAGATCGCGGCCAATCCCATGCTATCAATAAAGGATTGCAAATGGCACGTGGTGAGATTATCGGATGGCTCAATTCAGATGATACGTATTTTCCCGGTGCCATTCGAAAGGCTGTGACAGCCTTGCAGCAGAATCCCGATTGGGGCGTAGTATACGGAAAAGGGCTCCACATTGATGAGAATGACAAAGTAAAGTATCCGTACATTTGGGTGGAGTTTGACAGAAAAAAATTGTTTAATTTCAACATCATCTGCCAACCCGCTGCTTTCCTGCGCAAGCATGCCTTTGAAGCAGTTGGTGGTGTAAACGAAGAACACGACTGGTGCATGGATTACGATTTGTGGAACCGGATTTCCCTACATTACCCGATTGGAACGATACCCGAATTCTTGGCTAACTCACGCTTATATGACGCATGCAAAACGTTTGTCTATGAATTGGAGCCAGGGTTTTCCGAAATTTTGAAAACAAGCGTGAAGCATCATGGCACCATCTCGAATGAATGGCTCTATCACTACACGCAGAAGCATTACAAGCAAGGAGCATTTTGGTTTCTCCACAAGCTGAAAGCGTATCATGCATTCGGACCCTCTCCCCAAATCATTGCATCCAACCGCTACTCAGACGCATGGGCTCCGCAAAACCTGCGAATGACCATCGAAGCCAGCCATGGACCGATGCACGCTTTGCTTATCAAAGGAAGCAACCCTAATACCGCCCCTCTCCTGCATTTCCATGTCATGAGGAATGGGAAACTCGTACACAATTTCCAAGTTACCCACGAGCGTTTTCAAGTCGTGATTCCCATTATCTCGGAGGGACAGCGATGTGAAGTGAGTATTTTTTGCAGCCAACAGATCCTTCAGAGCCACCCCAACAATCCTAAAGTCAAACGATCTATCAGCTACCACCTAGAAGAAGTCCTCCCGCTTTCCTATGAGGAGTACCAATTTTATCAGGAATTTACCAAAGGCAAGTCCCATATCGAAAATTGGGTAAATCGCAGAGTCCCTTCGCCTCGAATTTGAATGCGGACGAGAAAGGCAGGTTGACACGAATTGAATCTGGCGAAAAAACGGATTGTGGTTACTGGTGGATCAGGATTTCTAGGAGGCCACGTCGTTCATCAATTGCGCAAACTGGATTGTACGGACATCTTCATCCCTAGAAGCCATGAATACGATCTTCGCAAAGAACATGATGTAAACAAGATGTTGCAAGATTTCCGTCCCGATATCATTCTTCACTTGGCTGCCGTCGTCGGCGGAATCGGAGCAAATCAAAAAAACCCAGGAAAATACTTTTACGATAATTTGATCATGGGGACTCAGCTCATGGAGCAATCCCGCTTATTCGGTGTCGAAAAATTCGTAGCCATCGGAACCATTTGCTCCTATCCGAAACATGCGCCCGTCCCGTTCCAGGAAGAAGATATATGGAATGGTTACCCTGAAGAAACCAATGCTCCGTATGGCTTAGCCAAGAAAATGATGCTGGTGCAATCGCAAGCCTATCGCGAGCAATACGGGTTCAATTCCATTTATTTGCTTCCTGTCAATTTGTACGGTCCGGGCGACAACTTCGATTTGGAAACCTCACACGTCATCCCTGCCATCATTCGAAAATGCGTGGACGCCATTCGCAATGACGAGAAAAAGATCGTTCTCTGGGGAACAGGCAGCGTCACACGCGAGTTCATTTATGTCGAAGATGCCGCACAGGCAATTATTGCTGCAACCATCAGCTATGATCAATCTGAACCGGTCAATATCGGTTCTGGTCATGAAATCTCCATCAAAAGCTTAGCGGAAACGATCAAGCAACTAAGCGGCTTCCAAGGGGAGATCGAATGGGATAAAACCAAGCCTGACGGACAACCGCGCCGCCTTTTAGATGTGACCAAAGCAAAAAAACGGTTCGGCTTCGTGGCACAAACGTCCTTACTCGCTGGCTTGGAGAAAACGATTGCTTGGTACATGGCACATCCTCACGCCCAAGGGAGGATCCCTACATGAGAGTCGGAATAAACCTGATGTCAGTGATTCCGGGCAAAATCGGCGGGATGGAACAGTATGTCAGGAACTTGCTGGCCTACTCGATGAATGCTGGGGACGGCCATCAGTGGTTTCTTTTTTTATCCTCACACAATTTCCATACCTTTGAGGCGCAAAAAAATGTGCGTAAATTCATGGTCCCCGACCATGGTAATGCACACGCGATGCTTCATTTCTGGATTAACTCATTGCAGTTGAATTTGTGGTTTTGTCCGCTGCTTGTATTGAATCCATCCGATATCACAATCCCTTCTGTTATCAACATTCCTGATATCCAACACGAGTATTACCCGGAGTTTTTCGATGCACATTCCTTGCGCTGGCGACTAGATAACTACAAATCGTCTGCAGAGCGTTGCAGTGCCGTGCTGACTCTGTCGGAGTTTTCCAAGCAAACGATCCTCCAAAAATTCGGGCTTCCTCCACAAAAAGTACATGCGATCCACCTGGATGCCTCGCGGGAATTTTCCTTGCCGCATAATGAGGCGCTCAACCAGCAAGTCATACAAAAGTATAAGCTGCTGCCCAGCGAATACGGTTTTTTCCCCGCGAATACATGGCATCACAAAAATCACCTGAATGTATTCAAAGCACTCGTCACTTTGCGGGATAAACACAATATACGTATCCCCATGGTTTTCACCGGTTTTGCTCAAGAGGCTCATCAAAACGTCATGAATTACATCACGAATAACCAGCTGTGGGACCAAGTCAAATGGCTCCATTACGTACCGCAGGAAGAGATGCCTTACTTGTATCGAAATGCCCAGTTCCTTTGCTTCCCTTCCCTCTTCGAAGGCTTTGGCATTCCGCTGGTAGAAGCCATGAAGTCCAACATTCCAATCGTATGCTCCAATGCAGGGAGCATTCCTGAGGTGGTGGGTGATGCTGCTCTCACCTTCGACCCGAATATTTCCGATGATATCGCGGTGAAGCTCGCCCATCTTTATTTGACACCTGAGGCAAGAGCAGACTTGGTTACCAAGGGCATCCATCAAGCCAAGCATTTTTCGTGGGAGAAATGCGCACGCGAAACACTGGCTGTCTTTTCTTCCGTCGCACGCTAATGTCTTTTGAAAGGAGGTCATCTTTGTATGTCACGCATGCAGCAAATTCGAGAGACGTGGAGGAAGGAGCGCCGAATCCCGTTTCCATTAACAGAACAAGAGACTTGGGATTTTTGGCTGTTGGAAGCACCGACAAACGATTTGAAAAAGTCGAAGATCAAACATATTGCTAAAACGATGGGCATACGCACCTTGATCGAGACAGGTACGTTTAAGGGCGACATGTTGCAGGCGATGAAAAACCATTTCGACTTGCTCGTTTCCATCGAGCTGGATGAAGAATTGTTTATCGCGGCAAAAGAGAGATTTTCCGGCGACAGCCACATCCATATCCTCCACGGTGACAGTGGAGAAGTATTGACCAACCTGATGCACTCTGTTACAACACCTTGCCTGTTTTGGCTGGACGGCCATTACATTCCCCGCTCATCTGAGGCAGCCAAAGGAGATCTGGACACCCCTATCTTGCATGAGCTGACTGCCATTTTACAGCATTCTGTCCAAAATCACGTCATTTTGATTGATGATGCTCGTTGCTTTATTGGTCCCAATCCATTGTTGAACGATTATCCCACGATCCAACAACTACGAGAATTCGTTCATGCTCTTCGTCCCGACCTCTTATTCGTCGTAGGAAATGACATCATCATGATCTACAATCCACTTGAAGGAGCAACGAATTCGATGAAGAAAGTTGACTTTCACCTGCCGTTTGACAATCAAACCTTTACTGTCTATGGGGACGGCTCCGATCAAAGCGTCCTGTACTTTATGGAGTATTACCAAGGATACTATGAAGACTACGTTATCCTTCCTCTGAAAAAAATCGTACAACCTGACCATATTTGCCTAGACATCGGAGCGAACATCGGTCCGATCTCGCTCGCACTGAGCTATCTCGCGCCTCAAGGCAAGGTGTACGCATTCGAACCCTCCGATGTCAATTATCCGTATCTCCTGCGAAATCTGTCCGAGAATCACATCACCAATGTCGAGCCACTCCAGCTGGGAATAGCGGACCGGAACGGGAACATTCATTTTAATGACGACCCGCGCGGAGGCGGATGGTCTTATATCCCGCATGAGCCAGAAGCCGTGGAGAAATCCACCCAATTCATATCATGTGTCAGGCTGGATGACTGGGTAGAGCAGAATATGATCTCGCGCATCGACCTCATTAAAATTGACGTGGAAGGCTCGGAGGTCATCGTCTTGGAAAATGCCATGCGAACACTTAAGCAGTGGGACCCGGATGTGATCATTGAATTCAACCCTGAGAGCATCAAGGAAAACTTCGGCAGACATCCACTCGTGCTATACACACTGCTGGAGAAATTGTTTACCCATCTGTATATGTTTAAGCGGGACAATACGGTGGTAAAAGTGAAGAACTACAACCACTTACTAGACGAAATGAAACCTTTCCACGCTGATCTGTTCTGTACGAACAAGACTTTCCTCGATTAAGCGCACATGATAAAAACATGGCTGCAGGCTCGCCATGTTTTTTGTTTCGTTGTTATTTGAAAGTGGCCATTACCTTTCTCAATCCATCCTCCAGCTTTACTTGATGATCCCACCCTAGAGCTTGCAGCGGTCGAATATCTGCTTGTGAATGCATGATTTCCATGTCGGTATACGCAATTGATCCGAACTTCAGGACCGTGCTTGATTGAGTCATCTGATGAACCAGTTCTACAAACTCTCGGATCGAGGTTGCCGTACCTGTCCCTACCTGGTATTCCGTAAATCCAGCGGGTATACGGGTAGCAGGCGCCAACAACACACGAAAGGCATAAACAACATCATCCACATAAATAAAGTCCCTTGCTTGCTTTCCTTCTGTAAGCCTTAGTTCGAGCTCCTTTTCGAGACAGCTTTTGATGACAAAAGAGACAAATTTATTCGTATTGTCATACGGACCATACATATGCTCCAGCCTGACGTTGATGAATTGCAGGGAAGATGTATCTGCTAGGCATTTTCCCCATTCTCGAAACTGGCGCTTCGTCAAATTGTAAGGTTGTAGATGTTTGGGTAATCGGACGGGCACACTGGAAAACGTATCTGTATTCAGAAAAACAGGGGTGCCAGAGCGTATAGCCACATCTAGCAGTTTCAGCGGAAAGGTCACATTGGCATCTACCATCCTGGCATTGCTCTCGTTGTTGCGTCCATAACAGGTTGCCGTATGGATGATCGCATCGATTCTCCCCTGCTCGAAAAAAGGAGCTTCCCATTGACCGCGATCCGTATCATACGTAATCAAATCAGGCAATATGTCCTGGATACGCGAGCAATCGGAAGTGCTCCTTTTCAAAATGATGACAGTATGTCCGTCCAATCGCAGCGCTTTTACGAGATGGCTTCCGAGAAAGCCTGTCGCGCCGGTCACAAGTATCTTCATCTGGGATCGCTCCCCTTCACCTGCTTGGCACTCTCCTTATACCCAGTTCAAATCGATGTTGTGAATTTGTTTTTCTTGCATGACCCTCCGAAAGTGATCGGCTTTTGCTTTCAAGTCTTGGATCAGCCATTCATGATTTTCTACCACGATTTTTTCTATTTGAAGGTGTAAATTTTGCTCCACGATTTTTTCCAACAGTTCAAATTCTGCCCCCTCAATATCTATTTTGATTAATTTGATCGGCCGATTGAGCATCTGGATGAACTGTGTCAAATCAATTACCTCTACCTCTACATACTTTTCGGGATTCGTAACTGGATGATTAGTCAAAAGGGAAGAGGCATAAGCGGACCCAGCTGGATCCGTATGGAAAAGATCATGCAAATGCAAGCGTAGTTTATCGTTTTTATGCCAAACCGCTTTGTTTATACATATGACATTGGGATAGGAACCCACCCTCTTTTTCAATTCCTCAAATACGTATGGATTCGGTTCAAACGCAAAGACGAGGGCGCCTTTATCCGCCATTTTTTGAGAAATGAGCCCGTGATTTGCCCCACAATCGATCGTTATGTCCCCGTATCCGATCGGAGAAAAAACCTCTTCACTGTTCTCATTTAATCCGCCCACTCCTGCTTCCTCCTTCATGTTCGGCTGGTTGCCCATGCTGCTTTTCCGGATTTCCACAGTTCTTCCAAGTAGTTTTTATCTCGGAGCGTATCCATTGGCTGCCAAAAACCGGTATGCTTGAAGGCCATCAGTTGATTCGCCTTGGCCAAGCCCTCCAGCGGCTCTTTTTCCAATACCGTCTCATCACCTGCAATATAGTCGAATACACCCGGCTCCATGACAAAAAAACCAGCATTGATCCACCCACCGTCCCCTTTTGGCTTCTCCTGGAATCCTTTTACGGCGTTGCCATCGGCAATATCCAATGCTCCGAATCTGCCTGGCGGTTGAGTCGTGGTGATCGTTGCGAGTTTTTTATGCGTGCGATGAAATTTTACCAGCTGTTCAATATCAATGTCGGATAAGCCATCTCCATACGTCAGCATGAATGTTTCTTCTCCCACATACTTCTGTATCCGCCTCACCCTTCCACCTGTCCCTGTGTCTTTCCCCGTATCAATCAATGTGACTCGCCACGGAGCAGCATTGTGGTTGTGAAAAGTGACCTGATTGTCATTACGAAAATCAAAGGTCACATCAGAATGGTGAAGGAAATAGTGCGCGAAGTACTCCTTAATCATATAGCCTTTGTACCCGAGACAGATGATGAAATCATGGAAACCGTACTTGGAATAATTGGACATGATATGACAAATGATGGGCCAATCACCAATCTCAATGAGCGGCTTTGGACGAAGATGCGTTTCTTCTCCAATGCGCGTGCCATACCCTCCTGCTAGGATGACGACTTTCATTGGCTGCCCTCCTTCCTCTGTTGTTCATTGGGCCTTATCTGTATACGCTGCGATTTGGGCCAAACAGATCTCCCTTACGTCTTGCTTTTGCTCATAAGCCTTATGCCAAGAAATGATACTATCCAAAGTCTGCTCGAGTGACCACTTGGGCTTCCAGCCTATTACACTTTTGGCTTTGGAACAGTCCAGCTTTAAATATTGGGCTTCGTGCCATTGTGAATCAGTTCGCTCTGCTTCAAAGCGGGCACCAGCTCCCCATCGCTCACACAATTGCTGGACGATCCACTCTACCGATTTGGCATCTTCCTCATTCGGACCAAAATTCCAACTCTGGGCGTAATCCTTGCCATTTCCCCACATTTTTTCAGCGAGCATCAAATACCCTGTTAATGGCTCAAGGACGTGCTGCCACGGTCGAATTGCTTTGGGATTTCGGGTGGTGACTTTCTCTCCCTTTATCAAGGCACGCAGGCAATCCGGTATCAAGCGATCAAGAGCCCAATCACCGCCGCCGATTACATTGCCTGCTCGCGCTGAAGCAATTGCTACGCCATGCTGGTGATACTTGTCAGGGTGAAAGAAAGCATTGCGATAGGAGGCAGTCACTTGCTCCGAACATGCTTTGCTGTTGGAATACGGGTCGTAGCCGCCCAACACATCTTGCTCCCGGTATCCCCACACCCACTCCCGGTTTTCGTAAACCTTATCCGTCGTAACATTGATGATCGCTTTTATTTTCATTCCGTTCTGCACAGCCACTCTCGCCGCCTCGAGTACATTCACCGTACCCATGACATTGATTTCGTAGGTTTCCGCCGGATATTGATACGACAAACGCACCAGCGGCTGAGCGGCCATATGAATGATGATATCCGGCTTTGCTTGGTTGATCGCTTTTTGAACGCTTTCCTTCGATCTGACATCATCAATGATCGAATCAACCAATGAGCTGATTTGGGCACACTCAAAAATACTTGGATTCGTCGGCGGCGACAGCGCATACCCTGTTACCTTCGCTCCTAAGTGATGCAGCCATAAGCACAGCCATGCCCCTTTGAACCCCGTATGACCTGTGATCAACACTTTTTTGTCACGCCAGAACGCTGAATCAATCATCGTGATCACCGTGCTTCCCAATCTGCTCCAGGATCGCTGACCACGTCATTCCGAGTCGAACGATATCTTCTTCCACCAACTGACTTCCCATCTGTACCTCGATGAATTCCAGCTCGGTCGTAGCTTTGATTGCATGTTTGGCTCCTACCGGTATTTGCAATACGTCACCCGGTCCAACCTGGCTCAGTTGATCATCCAAGATAAACTCGCCGCAGCCCTCTACGATGATCCATACTTCGCTACGGTGGTGATGGTACTGATAGCTCAAATTTTTTCCGGCGTATACATGGATTCTTTTCGTTAATACTTCCCCGTCGTCCTCATTTTTCTGAAAATGCATAACCTGATACCATCCCCAGCGCCGCTCTTCATACATTGGGCGCTTTGTCCAATCCAAAGCCAAATTTTTGACCATATGACTTTGTTCCTTGGAAGAAACGAGGATGCCATCAGGACTGGCCGCCACGATCATATCCGATAAACCAATGGACACGATAGGTATGTCCAATTCGTTGATAACGTGTGTATTCGTGCAACTCTCATCGAGCAAAACCTTACCGATTGCATTCCCTCTCATTTCTTCCGCGAGCGTATTCCATGTCCCTAAGTCCTTCCAGTCTCCGTCATACGGGAGAACGACTACTTTCTCTGCCTTTTCTACAATCTCATAGTCAAAGCTGATGGCAGGCATTTGGCTATATTGCTCAAGCATGCGGTTGTATTCAGTAGGCAATCCTTTTTGCTCTAATTCGCGAATCAGATAGCCCAATCGAAAAGCAAAAATTCCACAATTCCATAGGGCCTTCTTCTCTACTAAATCCTGCGCTTGCTCAAGTGACGGCTTTTCTTTGAAGCTTTTTACTTTTTGATAGGCATGAGGCCTTTTACCCTGATCCGATTGTGATTCTAGCTGTGGAACAATGTAGCCGTATTTCGTAGATGGATACGTAGGCTTCACTCCGATTAATGCGAGATTCGCGCCTGATCTGAGTATGACGTTCTCCAGCTCCTTGATCCTATCCATAAAGCGATCCTCAACGAATGGATCTACAGGCATGATGGCGATGACTTCATCCGGGTCCATCGTCAAAGCAGAGTACAAATAAGTCACCGCTAAAGCAATGGCAGGGAAAGTATCTCTTTTTTCCGGCTCCACGATCAAGGGAACGCCTTCTCCAAGTTGGCTTTGAAGCAAATCAACATGCGAACGGCCTGTTGAAATATAAACAGGCTCCGACCAATTGCGAGAGGCCAGCTGTCTCCACACTCGTTGAACCATCGCCTCTGGTTGGGCATGTGCATTGCCTATCAACTTCAAGAACTGTTTGGACCTGACATCATTGGAGAGCGGCCACAGCCTTTTCCCTGAACCACCCGATAGCAATATCAGTTTCACTCAGGCCACCTCTATCCGTTTATCGTGTTGTATGCACCATCTTATGCGTTTGTCGCAGTCGATGCTCTATGGTCCAATGAAAATGGTCGAATAACACGAGGGATGATAGAAGCCTATAAAAACTGAATCCATCGATTGGTAATATAATCGAAAATGTAAGAACCTGCTTGTGGGAGATAGGGAGCCGTGAAAAACTTCATATGGTGCTTCGTGTATCCTTGAAAATGAAGAGAAAACAACGGTACATATTGATTCGTTGCCTTATCCTTGCAGTACAGGACACCATTTATCGAGTAAATTTTCTTATAGCCATACAAATTCTCCACCGAAGCAGACTGCTGAATATTGCCGTCAATAAAGCCATCATGAAACAAGCCGTTCGTCATTTGGTAATCCTTAAATTGTGCAAGAAATAGCAAGGCAAGCACCATATCTGTAATTAATGGCTGATTGAATCTGACATGTTCCTTTCTCTGCATCGTGTAATGAACGACTTTCGCAAATGTTATCGGATTGGCAAACTGAGACGTCATAAACTCGCAAAAATGTTCCAGCTTCTGCCTATCCAAGAAATTGGTCCATACGAATTCCATCATAAAGTTGTCAAAGCGCGGATGGTTCACATCGGTAAACAGCATGACATCGGTATCGATATAACAGCATTTCGGAATCTGATGCTTGTTCATAAACGCCAACAAAATAAACCATCTTTGAAAACAAAACAGATTGTACTCATAGGGCATGAAATGAATATGTTTATAGACTCTCGTCATTTCGATAGCGGCTGGCATGTAATCGTCTATCATCCCATGAATGATGCCGTTCATAGCATACCTTCTGTTCCCCCCATTCCCTATCAAATAGACGGGCGAATGGGGATTACTTCTTTTCGCTTGCTGCAAGCTGTATGTGAGATAATCATCGTCCCCTCGATGGATGATCACGATGGGCAAGGGCATACTCTTTCCGCCTCCTTTTTCTCCCCATACTTTATGTATGTGACAGACAACGAGAAACGGGCATATGCCTTTTTTCCGAAAACCTGCTTGTTGCCAAGCAACTTTAGACGTGAATAGGACGAAATTAATGCATTTATATCATTTCCCCCAGCACAGTCCGAACATATCGTATAGGGCAAGCACTCTGCAATGAAGGGGGACATGTCGATGGGAAGATTTTGGACAGATCAGGAAATTCTCGATGAGATCAGCAAACGGCGATGGTACCATAAGATCGCGCTGCGACCCGGTATTGTCACACCCGGGATTACGCTTCTGGAAGGTATATGGAATATGACGAGACAATCCAGAGAATACATCCAATATTCGGGGAAACGCGTCCTTGATCTCGCTAGCTTTGACGGAATGTGGGCGTTTGAAGCGGAGCAAAGAGGGGCAAGTCTTGTCGTGGCTACGGACTGTATGCAGCCGCTCTATTTGAATTTTGAGTTTTGCAAGAACATCCTGCAAAGCAAAGTTTTGCCGCTGTATAATACCAGCCCTTATAAATTATGGGAAGGGCTGCAAGTTTTGCTGATGGACGATTTTATAGAACCACTGCCATTTCCTCAACAAATACGGCACAATCAATTTGATGTCGTCCAGCATCTTGGTTTGCTCTATCATCTGCGCGATCCGATGTGGACATTATCGCAATGCCGAAGCGTGATTAAACCAGGTGGGCACCTCTTGTTGGAAACTGCCTGTATTTTGGATACAACCCAATCGATCATGGTCTACAACGGAGCTCCTGGACAAATGAACCGGATTTATAAGGACGATACCACTTGGTGGCTGCCGTCCGTCCTTTGCATCGAGGAGATGCTCCGAGGCACACTGTTTGAAATCATTCCTGAATCGGTTCGGACCATCCCTTCCGGCAGAATCAACAATTACGATGCGGGGCGTATCAGCCTCGTGGCAAGAGCCATTTCTGGCAACGAAATCGACCCTAACTGTCACGCCGAATTGCTCCGTATCTTCCGCAATCCAGGGATCGTTCCGGACTACCTGTAAAATCCGGGTACATTGAAATCGGGTGCACAAGATCAACGATGCTTGTGTACCCGATTTTCCATTCTTTCATAATCTGATGGTAGTGCATGCATTTTTTATGATGGAAAGATGGGAGTGAATCTCGTGTCCCACTCACAGCACCCCTTAGTGAGTATCATTACCCCCTCTTACAACCAAGGCCGGTTTATTCGTGAGACGATAAATAGCATATTGACCCAGGACTATGCAAACCTTGAGCATATTGTGGTAGATGGAGGCTCGACTGACGATACGCTCTCCATCTTGCAAGAATATGCACAAAAAGATCCGCGCTTCCGTTATATTTCCGAACCGGATCGCGGACAGTCTCATGCGCTTAACAAAGGCTTGGCATTGGCAAGAGGGGAAATCATCGGCTGGCTGAATTCAGACGACACCTATGTACCTGGCGCCATTATGAAGGCTGTTCACGCTTTTGCGGGTAACCCAGCCTGGGGAATGCTTCACGGCAATTGCCATGTAATGAACGAGTACGGTCAAGTATCCACCACTTACCCGTCAGAACAAGCTGATTCCAAGAAGTTGTATCAGAGCTGTGTGATTTGCCAGCCATCCGCTTTCATCAGAGCCCACGTCTTCAGGCACATGGGGGGCGTAGATGAAAAATTGCAATTTTGCATGGATTACGACCTGTGGATGCGCATCGCCAAATTTTATCCCATCGGTTACCTGCCTCACTATTTAGGAAACGCTCGAATCCACACGGCTTGCAAATCAGCTACCCAATGGCATTCCGTCGGCGTACCCGAAGTCATACGATCTCTTGCAAAAAATTATTCGTCCATACCCAGCCATTGGATATCGTACGTTCCACAGTACAAAGGCATGGGTGTACTCGACCTGTTGAGGCTCTATAAGTCCTTTCCATCCAATACAACCAGAATCACAAGCATGAATCGGGGGATGGACTTGTGGGCGCCTCCTGTCCTGCGTGCGATTGTTGAATCAGATCCATCTGCACCGGCTCAAATGTTGTTAGTGAAGGGCAAAGTCCCTGGCTCCCCCGTAAAATTGCCGAAGCCCATTGTTTTGACTGCGCTCGTGAATGGCGTAAAAGTAAAAAGTTTTACCGTTGATAAACCCACCTTTGCCCTCGAAATTCCACTCGATCCGAATGCCACGACGATTCGTGTAGACATCGCGTCTTCCAGTGTCGGTGTACCGAGCACTCCTCAAGTCCAGCAAAGAATGGCAGGAGGATACATGGCCGAAGAGATCATTCCGCTTTCGTATGACGAAGTGATCGTGTACAAAGCTTTTTCGAGGAGCTAACCTTTCAGCTCGAGTATAATTTCGTCTCAATGACAGCCGCCGCTCCGGCTATGGCAAGCAGGAGCAGCAACGGATAGGCGGCTGG
>NZ_AKIX01000043.1:0-34416 GCF_000282075.1 Brevibacillus sp. BC25 | reverse complement strand
GCTGCCGCAGAAGCACTAGCCAAGGCAAAAGCAGCGAAGGAAGCAAAAGAAGCCACGGAAAATGGAGCCGATACAGCTGATTCAGCTCCAGATGCGGATGCCAAGGCGAAGGCCGCAGCTGCCGCAAAAGCCAAGGCTGCCGCAGCGGCCGCTGCTAAGGCAAAAGCTGCACGTGAAGCAGGCGGCGATGAATCCGGTGATGACGACGCCAAGGCAAAGGCTGCCGCTGCCGCAAAAGCCAAAGCAGCCGCCGCAGCAGCAGCGAAGGCAAAAGCAGCGCAAGCGACTGGGGATGAGACCCCGGCAGAGGAAGCGCCGAAAGCACCTTCCAAAAACCAGCCCTATCTTGATAAATACGTGTCACGAATTTCCGAAGCATTTGGACAGGAAGTCATCGAGGCTTCGTATATTAACGAGCTGGGAAAGGCAGTACCGACTCTCACCATTCAAAACGAGCGTTGGCATCAAGTTGCCCAATTTTTAAGAGATGATGAGCAATTAAGCTTTGAGTATCTGTCCGATCTTCACGGTGTCGATTACGAGGATCGCCTGGAGGTATACTACCACTTTTATTCCTACAAAAATCGCCAAAGCCTGGCAGTAAAGGTCAAAACGAGCAGAGAAGAGTCAAATGTTGCTTCTGTAATGGACCTCTGGCATGGCGCAAATTGGAATGAAAGAGAGACTTTTGACCTTTTGGGTATTCATTTCCCGGGACATAAGGATTTACGTCGAATCCTGTTGCCGGATGATTGGATAGGATATCCGCTGCGCAAAGATTATGTGCAATACGACGAGGAGGTTTAGCAGATGAACCATAACATCCTCACGACTCATGTTGATACCTCTTCTGAAACAGGACTTCGTACGGAAGAGATGTTATTAAACGTAGGTCCACAGCATCCGAGTACACACGGGGTATTTCGCTTGGTAGTAAAAATCGATGGGGAAACCATTAAAGAAGCGATTCCGGTGATGGGTTATCTGCATCGAGGTACAGAGAAGCTGGCTGAAAACTTGACCTATACACAAATTATTCCTTATACAGACCGTATGGACTACGTGTCCGCCATGACCAACAACTACGTTCTCTGTCACGCAGTAGAAACGATGATGGGGTTGGAGATTCCAGAACGAGCTCAGTTTCTACGATTGATCGCAATGGAACTGAACCGGGTGGCGAGCCATTTGGTTTGGTGGGGAACGTTTCTTTTGGACATTGGTGCGATGGGGCCCTTCCTGTATGCATTCCGTGATCGGGAGACGATCTTGGATTTGTTTAATGAGCTATGCGGGGCGCGGATGACCTTTAACTACATGCGCGTAGGCGGAGTGAAATGGGATGCACCTCCAGGCTGGACAGACAAAGCCAAAGAATTTGTCCAATATATGAAGAAGGAATTGAATAACTACCATCAGCTGGTGACGGGTAACGAGATTTTTATCCACCGTCTCAATGGAATCGGCAAGTTCGATACAAAAACTGCGTTGGATTACTCGCTATCTGGCGTGATGCTCCGCTCGACAGGTGTCAAGTGGGACCTGCGCAAAGACGAACCGTATTGCATTTACGATCGTTTTGAATTTGATGTACCGACAGCGACTGAGGGAGATTGCATGGCGCGCTATCATCTGCGCATGGCTGAAATTGAACAATCTCTGCGAATTCTTGAGCAGGCATTGGAGCAATTTCCGAGTGAAGGTGAAGTCATGGGCAAAGTACCACGTGTGATTCGCCCGCCTGCTGGGGAGACATATGTGCGCATTGAGTCACCGCGGGGAGAAATTGGTTGTTACATTGCCAGTCAAGGTAAGGATAAACCGTGGAGATTGAAGTTCAGACGGCCTTCGTTTACCAATCTGCAAATTCTGCCTAAGCTGTTAGAGGGGGAAAACCTCTCGAACATGGTTGCCATCCTGGGCAGTATCGACATCGTGCTCGGGGAGGTTGACTGTTGATGAATACTCTCCTGCAGCAAGCACCCTCATGGGGGACCACGCTTTGGTTTATCGTAGCGGCAGTTTTACTGCTCGCAGTCGTGTTGGGATTCGTTACGTACGCCATTTACTTTGAGCGTAAAGTGATTGGGTGGATGCAGCTGCGCATCGGGCCGAATCGAGTAGGACCATTGGGACTTCTCCAGACGGTTGCGGATGTTGCCAAGCTGCTATTAAAGGAAGATATTCGCCCGCAGCACGCTGACAAAGCGTTGTTCACTTTAGCACCGATATTGGCCTATGCCCCTGCTTTTGCCGTATTGGCGGTCATGCCTTTTTCGGATAGCATTCGGTTCGCTGATCTGGGAATAGGGCTGTTGTACTATATCGCCTTGTCTGGGATCACCGTACTAGGCGTGATCACGGCTGGCTGGGCCTCGAATAACAAGTATTCGCTGATCGGGGGTCTCCGCTCCGCTGCGCAGATGATCAGCTATGAAGTACCGCTGGTCATGTCCGTGGTGGGTATCGTTCTATTGACGGGCAGCATGAATCTCAAAGATATTGTCAACGCGCAGCAGGATGTCTGGAATATTGTTCCGCAGTTTATCGGATTTGTTGTATTTATCATTGCTGCCCAGGCAGAGCTGAATCGTACGCCGTTTGACTTGCCAGAAGCAGAGTCGGAGCTCGTTGGTGGTTACCACGTCGAGTACTCCGGTTTCCGTTTTGCGATGTTCATGTTGGCGGAGTATGTGTATATGTTCGGGATGGGTGCCTTGATCACGATTCTCTTTTTTGGTGGATGGTTGCCGATTCATCCATCACTGGACTTCATTCCGGGAATCGTCTGGTTTATCCTTAAATTTTCAGTTTACGTCTTCCTCCAGTTTTGGATTCGCGCCACGATGCCGCGCTTACGTGTCGATCAATTGATGTCGTTTGCCTGGAAAGTGCTGTTGCCCGTGGCATTGTTCAACATCCTGCTCACAGCCGTAGTGGTGTCTTACCAAAATGGCATGTTCTAGTAGCGACTTGATCGAAAACGACTACGTCCCACTGTTTTCATAGCGCAGGCTTCGCCATAGGCTTGCTTCGCCAAAAGCTAGCTTTCGTCAAAAACGTGGTGCAGCCAAGTTCTCAAATCCTGAGGGGTGACACACATGCTAGGACTGGCCAAAGGCCTGGGGTATACATTTAAAAAGCTCACGGAGAAAAAGGTAACCCACTTCTATCCGGATGTGCCCTTTCCAATGCCGCCTCGCTTTCGCGGTATTCAGCACTTTTCTCCTGAAAAATGCATCGTCTGTAACCAATGCGCACGCATCTGTCCGACAGAGTGTATTCAACTGACAGGGAAGCCCCATCCTGATCCGGAGAAAAAGGGAAAGATTATCGATACGTACGATATCAATTTTGAGCTGTGCATTTTATGCGATTTGTGTACAGAGGTTTGTCCCACTGAAGCGATTGTGATGACAAACAACTTCGAACTGGCTGCCTATAGCCGGGACGAATTGTACAAGAACTTGAAATGGCTCGACGACAACAATACGAACGTCAGGGAGGAGAATTAGTATGACAGGTGAATTCGTTGCCTTTTTTATCCTGTCTCTCCTGACGATCGGCGGCGCGGTGTTTATGATCAGCTTTACTCGCGTCGTCCACATGGTCATCTCATTGGGCGTTACGTTTATCAGCATTGCAGGTCTGTTTGTTTTGCTGGGAGCGGATTTCGTCGGGGTCGCACAAATTCTGGTTTATTCAGGGGCCATCTCCATTCTGATGCTCTTTGGAATCATGCTGACCAAGCACGATGCGAACGATGAGGGAACAGGCCGGACATGGAAAAACCGTTTTATCCTGCTCTTCGTAATCGTTCTGTTCGGATTATTATTCTGGGGTGTGCAAAATACACCGTGGCCTGCGCCACCGCCACCTGCAGAGGCTCCTGTAGATAATGCAAAAGAAATCGGTATCGAAGTATTCACCAAATTCGTCATACCATTTGAGCTATTGTCTGTTCTGTTGTTGGTCGCGTTGGTCGGTGCGATCATCATGGCGAAAAAGGAGGGGGATAACGAATGACAGTAAGTATTTCCTCCTACTTAATGGTTGCTTTGATTCTCTTTTGTGTAGGCTTGTACGGCGCATTGACGAAGCGAAATGCAGTCGTCGTCTTGTTATCAATCGAGCTGATGCTGAATGCTGTGAATATTAACCTGGTCGCCTTTTCCAAATTCGGACTGTATCCATCTGTGACGGGACAAATCTTTACCTTGTTCACGATGACGGTTGCAGCTGCCGAGGTTGCCGTAGGGTTAGCGATTCTGATTGCGCTGTACCGCAACAAGGAGACCGTGAATGTAGATGAAATGGACCAAATGAAACGATAAGAGGGAAACCTGAAAAGGAGGACAAAGATGGATACTCTAATGCACTATGCCTGGCTGATCCCTCTGTTTCCGCTTCTTGCTTTCATCGTGATCGTCTCATTTGGTCGCCAATTGAAAGAAGGAGCGGCCATAGTGGGCATTACCCTGACGGCTGTTTCTTTTGGAATCGCAGTGCTCATCTTCTGGGAGAGATTCCAGGGTGGGGGAACCGATTACAATTATGTGATAGATTGGCTGCATATCGGCGATATTGTGATCAACATGGGATTCGAAGTGAATCCGCTGAATGCCATGATGCTCGTCATTGTGACATTGGTCAGTCTGTTGGTCCAAATCTACTCCAAAGGCTACATGCATGGGGATGAACGCTTTCCGGTGTTTTATCAATACCTGGCGCTGTTCACGTTCTCTATGCTGGGATTAGTCATCTCGCCAAATTTGTTGCAAGTATATATTTTCTGGGAGCTGGTCGGGGTATGCTCCTTCCTGCTCGTTGGCTACTACTACTTCAAGACAGAGGCAAAAGCGGCTGCCAAAAAGGCTTTTATCGTTACCCGTATCGGGGATCTTGGTCTGTTCATCGGGATATGTCTGTTGTTCTGGTGGACCGGAAGTTTCGAGTATGGGGCGATTTTTGAGAGCATCGCACTCGGACGACTGGAACCATGGATGATTACGCTCGCGGCCATCCTCATTTTCGTTGGGGCTATGGGAAAATCGGGTCAATTTCCGCTTCATACGTGGTTGCCTGATGCCATGGAAGGTCCAACACCTGTGTCTGCATTAATTCACGCGGCAACGATGGTTGCGGCTGGTGTTTATTTGGTCGCTGCTACCTATCCGCTGTTTATCGCATCCGATACGGCTTTGACAGTTGTGGCGTATGTAGGAGGATTCACCGCCATATTTGCAGCTTCGATCGGTCTGACCCAACGAGATATCAAGCGTGTCTTGGCTTATTCCACAGTCAGTCAGCTCGGGTACATGATGATGGCATTGGGGGTAGCTGGTGCTGCTGGTTATGTAGCAGGTTCCTTCCATTTGATGACGCACGCGTTTTTCAAAGCATTGCTCTTCCTTGGAGCAGGTAGTGTCATCCATGCCGTACATACGCAAGATGTATTCGAAATGGGTGGCCTGTGGAAAAAGATGCCGATCACCGCTTTGACTTTCTTGATCGGTTGCTTGGCGATTGCGGGGATCTTTCCGTTCGCTGGTTTCTGGTCGAAAGAAGCGATCCTGGGGGCTGTTTACGGAGCGCATCGCTACGATTTGTTATTCATCGCGCTGCTAGCAGCATTCTTTACCGCATTCTATATGTTCCGTCTGTTCTTCCTGACATTCGCAGGGAAGGCACGTGGCAAGCACGAAGCGCACGAATCTCCAGGAGTCATGACAGGTCCGCTCTTGGTCTTGGCATTGCTTGCGGTTGTCGCAGGCTTTGTGAATACACCGTACGCGCCATTACTCTCTGATTGGTTGTTGTCAACGAACACAGGGACGGCAATCACGAGTATTTTTGGGGAAGGCAGTGAGCACGCGGCAGCTTGGTTGCAGATTGTGGCTCTGTTGATCTCGATTCTCGGAGTCGTGCTGGCTTACCTGATGTACGGCAAGAAATCAATCTCCTCGGACACGATTCCAAAAGCAATGCCGTGGCTCTATCAGCTCTCATACAAGAAGTACTACATCGATGAGCTGTATCACAACGTCATTGTTCGTCCACTAGGCTGGCTTGGATTTGTCCTGGATGTATTTGATAAGTATATTGTGGATGGTTTGGTTGGATTGACAGCAAAAATCACCCAAGGAATCGGATCTTTGCACGCAAGAGTACAAAGTGGGCAGATTCAGTCCTATGGGGCAATGCTCATATTCGGTCTGTTACTCTTGATCATCGCCATCAGTTTGACGGCCAAGGGAGGTGGACTCTTTGGGTAATATCCTTTTGTCATCACTGGTGTTCTCTCCGCTGCTGGCGATTCTCGTCATGGCTTTTATCCCCAGTCGACATGCAGGTGTGATCAAGCAGGTCGGGATTTTTGGAACGTTGCCGGCACTTATCTTGGCAGGTTGGATGTTCGGCATGTTTGATTACGAGACAGCCAATCTGCAGTTCGTAGAAAAGCACAATTGGATTTCTATTCCGATTGGAATGGCTCAGGCAGGCACCGTCTTTGCTTTTGAGATCAACTATGAACTCGGTGTAGATGGTATTTCGATGCCATTGATTTTGCTGACGGCGATTATCGGTACCCTCGCAGCAATTGCTTCGTGGCAGATCAAGAAGAGGCAGAAGGAGTATTTTATCCTGTTTCACCTGCTGTTGATCGGTATGTTGGGAGTTTTTGCTGCAGACAATCTGTTTTTGTTCTTCATTTTCTTCGAGCTGACACTCGTACCGATGTACTTCCTCGTCGGGATTTGGGGATATGGGGAGCGCGAACAAGCGGCGAACAAATTTCTTTTGTATAACGGAATCGGTTCAGGGATCATGCTGCTAGCTTTCATCGTTATCTTTGTCATCATGCGGACGCTCAATATGGATGAAATCACGGCGATTCTGACGACACCAGGGCATCCGATAACCGAAATCCTTACGCCGGAAATGCGTTTTGGCATCTTCCTAGCGCTATTTATCGCTTTTGCGATCAAACTGCCAGTATTTCCGTTCCACACGTGGATGCTACGCGTGCACGTACAGGCTCCACCTTCTATCGTCATGATCCACTCCGGAATTTTGCTGAAGATGGGGGCGTACGGTCTTTTGCGGATGGGAATCGGCTTCTTCCCAGAGCAGGCCTATGATTTCTCTACGTGGATGGCAGTTTTGGGGATTATCAACATTTTGTATGGAGCTGTACTGGCTTTCGTACAAAAGGATTTAAAAATGGTGCTGGCTTACTCCAGTATCAGCCATATGGGTATCGTCTTGCTTGGTTTCGCTTCGATGAACACGATCGGGTTTCAGGGAGCGATGTTCCAAGTGGTATCCCACGGCTTTATCTCAGCACTGCTCTTCTTCTTGATTGGTGTCATTTGGGATCGGACGCAGACATCGATGCTCGACGATTTGGGCGGTTTAGCCAAGTCCATGCCGTTTGTTAGCGGCGTGTTGTTGGCAGGCGGGATGGCTTCACTCGGACTTCCGGGCATGTCCGGATTCATTAGTGAGTTCTTTGCCTTCCTCGGTCTGTTTGGTCGTTTGCCAGTAATGGCAGCAGTGGGAGCGATCGGGATTGTCCTCACCGCGGTTTATTTACTCAGAGCGATCTTGAAAACGACTTTTGGCCCTACTCCAGGTAGATGTTCAGGACTTGCTGATGCACAGCCGATGGAAGTCATTCCGATGGTAGTCCTATTGGGATGTATTATTCTCATCGGGGTTTATCCGGCAGTTCTGGGGAATCCGATGCAGCAGGCGCTGAAAACGATCGTACCTATCGTAACGGGAATAGGAGGGTAATCCATGGAAGTTAAAGATATTTTCTCATATGACTGGAGCTACCTTCTGCCCGAGTTTATCATTCTTGGCTTTGCTACCTTTTTATCACTGCTGGATCTTTTTGCGGGCAAGCGCCTTGGCAAGCAGGTCATCGGTTGGCTATCCTTCCTGGCAACGGTCATAGCGGCGATCTTTGTGATCATCAATATGAATGCTCTCGATAAGCCATACAGCTACATGATCGACATGATCCGAATCGATGATTACGGCAATGCGTTCAAGCTGATTTTCCTGGCAGGGACAGCTTTTGCCATTCTCATCTCGCTGTCCTATCTGAAATCAGGGGAAATCCAGCACAGAGGCGAGTATTACTATTTGCTGCTGACCGGGCTTCTCGGGGCTATGGTCATGGCTTCGTCGGCTGACTTGATTACCTTGTTTGTGGGACTGGAGCTATTGTCTCTCTCGTCCTATGTATTGGTCGGATTGCGAAAAAAATCGCAGCTTTCCAACGAGTCGGCGTTCAAATACGTCGTTTCGGGAAGTATTGCCACGGCAGTGCTCCTGTTTGGGATGTCGTACGTATACGGACTCACGGGAACCACACATATTTATGAAATCTCATTCCGATTGGCAGAAGCGGGAATGGCGGGCTATCAGTTCCTCGTCTATACGGCGTTTGCGTTTCTTGCAGTAGGTCTAGCATTCAAAATATCCGCAGCGCCTAACCACATGTGGGCGCCAGATGTGTATCAGGGTGCTCCTACCCCAGTCACTGCTTTCCTGGCAGTTGTGTCAAAAGCAGCAGGGTTCGCGCTGATCTTTCGAGTGATGATGATCTCGTTTTTTAACGTTTCCGATGGAACGGGATCAGGACGGTTCTTTTTCGAAGAGGGAAGCCTCTATCTGGGATTGATGGCTGCCGCCTCGATGATTATCGGGAACACGATGGCGCTCAGGCAGACAAACGTCAAGCGTATGATGGCTTACTCAGGTATTGCGCAAGCGGGCTATTTGCTCGTGCCGTTTGTACCGCCGACCTCTCTCTTTTTCAGCGAAGTGATCTTTTATCTGTTCGGTTACTTGATCGTCAGCTTTGGTGCTTTCGCTGTGATTATGGTTGTATCTCGTGAGCAAGAGACAGAGGATTTGAAAGGATTCGCCGGATTGTATCATCGCTCACCACTGATGGCGATTGCGATGAGCATCTTCCTCTTGTCCTTGGCAGGTATCCCGATTACGGTTGGTTTCTTCGGGAAGTTCTATCTGTTCATGGGTACATTAGTGGTAGAAAACTACTGGCTGGCGGCGATTATGATCATCACCAGCGTCATTTCCTACTACTACTACTTTGGGATTATTCGTCAGATGTACATGCGTCCTGGGACAACCGAAGCACCTATGGTTGTACCAAAAGGCATTTGGATGTTTATTCTCATCATGGCAATTGCTACTGTCTTCTTCGGTGCTTTCCCTGGTCTGGTCACCGACTATATCCAGATTCATTTCAATCCGTCCTTTGATTTTGGGAACATGCTCGCTCCCAGCTCTCAGTGATACTCGTAACTGAATAGCACTTCAGGTACAATAGAAGGGATGGCTCGTGATCGGGCCGTCCCTTTTTCTATGATTCTTGGAAGGGTAATGAGGAGGTAACGAACATGCCACAAGAAGTATATGGCTTGTTGAGTATCATTTTATCGATTGCGTTTATTGGGCTCGCTTGGTGGGCGTTGCAATCCTTTCGCTTTGATAAGATTTTGAAAAAACCAAATGGTGCTCAGGCGAAGCTGTTGCAAATTTTTCTTTCCATTGTGATTGGATATGAAGTGTCCCGCTTTTTCCTTGATTACTTGGGCTGGTCCCTGACATTCGGGAATTTGTTCAACTAAATACCCAAAGACGACGATTCGCTGGTATATCCACCCAGCTACATGTACAAAATGAGAAGTACAAAGAGATACATGTAAGCATAGGGAGAGGATATCAATGGGGAAATGGTCTGGTTGGTGCGTGCTGGCTCTATTGCTCGTGATGGGGGCCGTGTATTGGATGCCTGCACAAGCAAAGGAAGAAAAGCCGGTTGTGACAGAAATGATGAAAGTACTAGAAGAAACGGGCGCAACGGGTGTATCGGTTCAGGTACGTATGCGTACGGCAATGGGAGAAGGCCTGCGTCCTGAACAAGTAAAAGAGTTGGCGACGAAATGGGCACAACAACTTGAGATTCCATTTTCCCCAAGCGAACAATCGCGCAAACACAACATACTCGCATATAGGACTACATACACACAAAACGGCGTGGAACTGAGCTACGAGGTGACAGGAGTACCTAAAAATGGAGCATTTTCTGTATATCTAGTACTTCAGTTATCTGGAAACCGTGATAACCTACTATATATTGGACAAGTACAGGAAACCTTCACGAATGCCCTGCAAAGCGCCGACTTTATTCCGCAAATTAGCACTTGTATTCGCGGATTGTACAATGTTAAGATGGGTGTTGACCAACAGGAGGGTAAAATATTGTCGATTTTTGGTACTCTCCAGGCGACAGAATTAGAACGTTTGCAAGATGATACGGTTGTCAGCATTTCAGGGTATACCCCTATGTGGGAATCATTCATCGCGTTAAACGGTCAAAAGATGAATCTACAGGTGGCTACGCATCGTGACAGCCATTCTGGAACATGGATTACGGTAGGTACACCAATCATCACTGTGGAATATTAGCACGCGGAGGGGTACACATTGGATAAAATTATTGTCCGTGGTGGTAAGGCATTGGCTGGAAATGTAAAAGTATCTGGCGCCAAAAATGCCGTACTCCCTATTATTGCAGCATCTATCTTGGCAGAAGAAGGGACTTGCGTCATCTCAGATGTACCAGGCCTCGACGATGTCCGGACGATATGCGACCTCTTGAAATCGATGGGAATCTCCCTTACATATGATCATGAAGTGCTGACGATCGATGCTTCCAAGCTTACGAGTGTAGAAGCGTCCTATGAACTGGTCCGCAAAATGCGCGCATCGTTCCTCGTGATGGGGCCGCTTTTAGCCAGAAAAGGACAAGCTCGTGTCGCTCTTCCGGGTGGTTGTGCCATTGGTACGCGCCCGATCGACCAGCACCTAAAAGGGTTTGAGGCTATGGGAGCCAAAATCGAAATCGGACAAGGGTTTATTGAAGCGACGGTAGAAGGACGATTGAAGGGTGCGAAAATCTACCTGGATATTGCTAGCGTCGGTGCAACAGAAAATATTATGATGGCCGCTGCTTTGGCAGAGGGAACCACATTGATCGAAAATGCGGCAGAAGAGCCAGAGATCGTTGATTTGGCGAACTTCCTGAACAGAATGGGAGCAAAAATCCGCGGTGCGGGTACAGGTTCGATCCGCATCGAAGGCGTGGAAAAGATGAAGGGCTGCACACATTGTGTCATTCCTGACCGTGTTGAAGCAGGAACTTTCATGGTTGCTGCAGCGATTACTGGCGGGGATGTCTTTGTGGAAGGTGCGATTTGCGATCATCTCAAATCCGTGACCGCCAAGCTTCGTGAAATGGGCGTGGACATTGAGGAGCAAGAAAACGGTATTCGTGTACGCCGCACAGGCGCACTGAAAGCAGTTGACCTCAAAACGTTGCCATACCCTGGCTTCCCGACGGATATGCAGTCGCAAATGATGGCGCTTTTGCTTGTTTCAGAAGGAACGAGCATTGTGACCGAAACGGTATTTGAGAACCGCTTCATGCACGTGGAAGAGTTCCGTCGCATGAATGCGAACATCAAGATCGAAGGCCGCAGTGCTATCGTCGAAGGCGGTTCCAAGCTGACAGGTAGCAAGGTAGCAGCAACTGACTTGCGTGCGGGTGCAGCACTTGTACTGGCTGGGCTCGTATCTGAGGGAGAGACTGAGGTTTCTGCCCTGCACCATATTGACCGTGGCTACGTGAACTTTACGGAAAAGCTGCTGGCTTTGGGAGCAGATGTAGAACGCGTGGTTCCAGAAGAAAAGGCTCGTGAAAAATCAGTTTCCGAAACCATCAAAGTAAGCTTCTCTCCTAATTTTGCTTGATAAATGCGTCAACCATATGGCAAAACGAAAGATTCTCTGCGTATGCAGAGGGTCTTTTTTTCGTTCTCTCGACTCTCTCATTCTCTCGTTCTACCGCTCTGTTGCAGAACATAGACTTTAGTAGGTTATTCAGACTTTTCGTGTCTAGTACGTAACGGGGAGGATCTCTTGCATGAAACGCTATCTACTCATGTGGTTTATCGCTTTGCCGATCTTGCTCGTCCTGATGCCTGCTGCTCTGGTCTTTTGGTTTTCACCAGAAATAGGCTCTGTCAGCCAGCAAACGGTGGCCGTCTCGGAGCCTGCCATACCGGCGATGAAGGAATCGGCTTCCTCTCTGCCAGTAAAGGTGTACCGTACAGAAAAAAAGGCCGTGGAAACATTGCCGCTAGAAGCGTATATTACCGGGGTCGTAGCGGCGGAAATGCCAGCTGAGTTCGAGCTGGAGGCATTAAAAGCACAGGCGTTGGCGGCCAGGACCTATATCGTGCGCCGAGTAAAAGAGGGCAAGTTTGATGATGTGCCATCAGGCGGTCAGGTTTTGGATACGGTCCAGCATCAAGTCTATATGGATGAGCAGCAGCGGCGTGAGCGTTGGGGAGACCAATACGAATGGAAAAACAAACGCATCCAGCAAGCAGTTATGGCAACGGCAGGGGTTATCCTGACCTACCAGAACGAGCCCATTGACGCGACGTTTTTTTCCACCAGTAATGGTTTTACAGAGAACTCGGATGAATATTGGGAAAAGCCCATTCCTTATTTGAAGAGCGTTGCGAGCCCTTGGGATATTCAATCTCCTCGCTATGAGGAAACGGTCGTCATGTCCACTGTGGAGCTAGAAAAGAATTTGGGCGTCAAGCTCACACAGGAGGCTTCTACTAATGGTTCCTGGTATCGGATCGAATCGCGTACAACCGGAAATCGGGTAGGAACCATCAGTGTTGGTGGCAAGGAATTTACAGGAAGAGAGTTTCGTGAAAAGCTCAATTTGAATTCTTCTTCCTTTACATTGGACTTGCGCGGCACTCAGGTTTTCATTACGACCAAAGGGTACGGTCATGGTGTCGGCATGAGCCAGTGGGGAGCAAATGGAATGGCCAAAAACGGCAAAAGCGCAGAGCAAATCGTCAAGCACTTCTATCAAGGAATAAGTCTGCAAGAGTATACAAGAGTGATCCCGGCTTAAAAGAAAAGCAAATTTTTACTTTTCCCTACTCTCTCAGGTTTATACGCCAAAATTCTGGCGATACTGAGGGATGAGGTGATGAATAAAATGGAAGATCAAAAAAATCAAAATCAACCGATTCCATTCAAGAAGGCAAGTTCTTGGAAAAAAGTTTTGGGCAAGAAATGGGCGTTTCCTGCAATCTACATCGGCACCGCAGCAATCATTCTCGCTTTTGTGATGTGGTATCAGGGCAATGTCATGGACACGGTTTCCAAAATGACGAATGGCGGAGATGGCGTGGCAGTGACAACTCCTGCAGCTCCTGAGACGACTACACCGCAAAACGAAGAAGCGGTACCTGCTACAAGTGGCGTACAACCACTCGCTTGGCCAGTAGGAAAAGGCGTGCAGTACAATGTGGGCATGAACTACTACGATGAGAAAGCTTCCAAGGAGAATCAGCAAAAAGCATTGGTGAGCTTTGACAACACCTTCTACCCGCACACAGGTATTGACCTCGTATCCACGGATGGCAAGGGCTTTGATGTCATCGCAGCTCTTGCGGGAAAAGTAGTAAAAGTGGTGAACGATCCACTTGTCGGCAACGAGATTGAGATTGAGCACGCAGACAAAATGATTACGGTATATCAAAGTCTGGAAAGCGTAACAGTCAAACCGGGCGATGAAGTGACACAAGGTCAAGTAATCGGGTCTGCTGGGCGTAATACCTTTGAAAAAGACGCTGGCGCACATCTTCACTTTGAAGTTCGCATCGATAACAAGCCTGTCAATCCAGAGCAATACTTGATTCAGGCTGATACGGAAGTAAAAAATCAATAACCAATGAATTTAGAAAAACACCTGCAAAATACAACAATTGCGGGTGTTTTTTTGCGTGTGGTACAAACTGTTGAAAAAAGATGCGGCCGTGCTGGCTTGTCAGGCTTGGAAACGTAGAATATGTGTCCCTACGCACCCATATATTGTATCAGACAATGTAGATACAAGGAGGCGAGTAATGTGCACGACTACATCAAAGAGCGGACCATCAAAATCGGCCGATATATTGTAGAGACAAGAAATACGGTTCGGATGATCGCTAAAGAGTTCGGTGTTTCGAAAAGTACTGTGCACAAGGACTTGACTGAGCGGCTGCCTGAGATAAATCCAGAGTTGGCGAACCAGGTTAAGGAAATTTTGGAATATCACAAAGCCATCAGACATCTTCGGGGAGGCGAAGCGACCAAAATCAAGTACAAACGTCGTAGTAAAAAAGTACGAGTAGAACAGGAGGAGAGTGTGTAAGAAAGAATTTCCTTGTCCTCTCACGTAGAAGAGCCTATGATATTAGGTAGAAATGTAACTGGTAATCAGGGAGGACCTTTCATGTTTGGCAAAGATATCGGAATCGACTTGGGCACGGCCAATGTCTTGGTTTTTGTAAAAGGCAAGGGAATTGTCCTAGACGAACCATCTGTCGTGGCAATAGATAGTAAAACCAGAAAAGTTTTGGCTGTGGGAAATGAAGCCTATCGCATGGTAGGCCGCACCCCAGGAAATATCGTAGCGATCCGACCTTTGCGAGAAGGGGTTATCGCTGATTTTGAAATCACTGAGGCCATGCTGAAGCACTTTTTGAACAAAATTGGTGGAAAGAGCATGTTTGCCCGACCGCGCATTTTGATTTGCTGCCCGACCAACATCACGTCTGTTGAGCAAAAAGCAATTCGTGAAGCAGCTGAGCGCAGCGGTGGAGCAAGAGAAGTATTTATCGAAGAAGAACCGAAAGTAGCCGCAGTTGGGGCAGGTATGGACATTTTTCAGCCGTCCGGTAATATGGTAGTGGATATCGGTGGGGGAACGACCGATGTAGCGGTATTGTCGATGGGCGATATTGTCACGTCTTCCTCCATTAAAATAGCAGGCGATACATTCGATGTGGCTATTATGCGTTACATAAAAAATAAATACAAATTGCTGATTGGAGAGCGTACGGCTGAAGATATCAAGGTTCAGATTGGAACCGTATCCGGCGGACGCCAGGACGAAATGGACATTCGTGGTCGAGACATGGTAAGCGGCTTGCCGCAAACAATTACCATTTGCTCCACTGAAGTCCAGGAAGCCCTGGCTGAGTCGGTGAGTGCGATTGTACAAGCCTCAAAATCTGTTTTAGAACGAACACCTCCGGAGCTTTCTGCCGATATAATTGATAAGGGTGTTTTCCTGACCGGTGGCGGCGCATTATTGCACGGTATTGACGAGATTCTGGCAGAGGAGCTGAAGGTTCCTGTGCTGGTAGCGGAAGAGCCAATGATGTGCGTTGCAAAAGGAACAGGAATGATGCTGGACTATTTGGACAAGATGCCGGCTCACTCGAATAAGCGATTATTCAGGGGGTAAGATTTAAGTGATCAGAGGCTTGTATACGTCTGCATCTGGCATGCTAGCATTGCAGAACAGGCAAGAATCGCTGGCGAACAATTTAGCAAATATCAATACACCCGGGTTCAAACAGGACGTGGGTGTCATGCGTGCATTTCCGGAGCAATTGCTCTCCCGCATGAATGATCATGAAGGACTGGATGTTCCGGGCGTCCCTACTATGCCTGGACAACCTGCCATTATTGGTCGTTTGCACACAGGTGTATACATGTCGGAGGCGCTACCGAATTTTGCGCAGGGGGATATTGAAGAGACACGCAATCCGTATGATATTGCGTTGATGGACAATATTCAGCCAGATCAGAATGGCAATGAGCGGCGGTTGTTTTACAGTGTGGCACGGATTGAACAAGCAAATTTGGCTCAGCCAGCACAGCAAGAGGATATCCGCTATACAAGAAATGGTAACTGGAGTGTGAATTCAGATGGTTACTTGGTGACAGCGGAAGGGTATTATGTGCTGGATAGTTCTAATCAGGCAATTCGTATCAATGATCCCGCACTTGGTGCCAATGGTACCAATGTCGGTCAAAACCTGAAAATTACCGAGCGTGGCGAATTGATGCAAGTTACCATTGATCCAATTACAAAAGCAGAACAGTATACGGCGCTTCCTACTCATGCTAGATTGGGACTCGCAGTGGTAACTGATCCGCTAAAGCTTGTACGCGAAGGAACGAATGTTTTCCGATTTGAAGGCGACATAGCGGTGGAAGGGATTGATTTGGCAGAAGCCAACGATCTGGCTGCTATAGCAGCAGGTACATACACTACCCCTATGGTCGAAGGACGCTTCGGTACACAACAGGGCTGGCGTGAACGCTCGAATGTAGACCCAGCTCAAACCATGACGAGTATGATGAGTGTGCTTCGCGCCTATGAAGCGAACCAACGGGTGATTACCACGATTGACGGTACGTTGGACAAGGCTGCTAATGAAATTGGTCGGGTTAATGGATAATAGGAGGTAGGAAGGATGCAGTCGCTTAATATTTCCACATCAGCTATGCGCGGTATTCAGCAAGCGTTGGACAATACAGCCAACAACCTGTCGAACATTGATACGATTGGGTACAAGCGCAGGGTCGCATCGTTTTCCGAGCTTCTCACAGACTCAATGAATGAGCAGCCGGCAGCGGACAACCAAAATCGTAATACACCAGTGGGGATAAGAGTCGGTAGTGGAGCGCATCTTGCCATGACCAAGCTGGATCTCGGTCAAGGCAGTCTCAAGCAGACAGATGTGCCAACAGATGTTTTGATTGAAGGAGATGGCTATTTTTTGGTCACTCGTAAAATCAAAGATGCGAATAACATCACCGTGGATGAAGAAAGTCGCTTTACGCGTAATGGCTCCTTTAAGGTCAGTTATGATGACGATGAGGATGGATACGTATTGCACACCAGTTCAGGTCATATATTGACAGATGAGGACGGTAAGAATATCGTATTGCAAGAGCCGGTAAGAAACATTGAGATTTCTCCAAACGGTACTATGAATGCTGATGGTTTGCTGGTCCCGGTAAAAATTGGTGTATGGAATGTAGATAACCCTGATCAGCTAAAACAAGTCGGTGAGAATCTGTTTGATGCCGAATTGGTTTTCATGGCAGGAGGACCAAAAAATAAATACACCAGTTCTTATGATAATGGTGTAACATTGCGCCAAGGTGCTCTCGAATCATCCAACGTCAGCATGACAGAAGAAATGTCCCAACTGGTGAACATTCAGCGTGCGTATCAATTGAACTCACGCGCAATCGGCATCAGTGATCAAATGATGGGCATTGCTAACCAACTGAGAAGCAGATAGCCCATATAATTTCAACATGACGGAGGAGAGGAGCATGGAACAAGGGAAGAGCAAACGTTTCCCGCGTCAGACCGAAGAAGTTAAGTCAAAAGGAAAAGAGCGGGAACGGAGCGGCAAGAATTGGCGGCTGAGAGTTGCCAAGATGGTGCTGGTCCCACTCCTGCTGTTTTTCTCACTGGTCATTGGTTTGATGATCGGATACGGTGGAGTTGGCAAGAAGCCAATGTCTGATGTATTCGATCTAGGAACCTACAAACATATGTGGGATTTAATGTTTGAAGATACGTAAAAACCTTGCTGGACAAGCCCGAACCTATGGTTGGGGCTCCTTTTTTTTCGAGGACTTGTTGTGGTGTTTGTCCACAGAGTATAATAGGTCGAGTGGTTGAAAAAGGAAGTGACGATTTGAATACGGAGGGATGTCCGTGAATCTTCCTAATTTGCTTACGATCTTTCGCATCGTGCTCATCCCTTTGTACCTGTATGTCTTTTTTTCGGAGTTTCCGTATCATGTTGAAATCGCTTTAGGCATTTTGATTTTGGCGGGAGTGACCGATATTGCGGACGGGTACATCGCGCGGAAGCATAAGCTTGTGACCACCATCGGAATGATGTTAGATCCTCTGGCAGATAAATTAATGATGCTGGCGGTCATCGCCTCATTATTTTTGACGGATCGAATCAGTATATGGGCTGCCCTGTTTTTCTTTGTGCGCGATCTGGCAATGATAGTAGCAGGAGCTGTTTACCACTTCCGCGGAAAAAAAACCGTCCCGGCAAACGCCTACGGCAAGCTGACAACCGTTCTTTTGTATGTGGTCATTCCGCTGGTAATGTATCGCTATGAGTACAGTGAAGCGATACTTTGGTCGGTTATAGCGTTCTCTTTTATTGTGAGCGCGATTTATCTGGCAAAGGCTCGACTATTGAACCGCGTGTAAGGTTGAAAAAGAGCACTTCCCACTCCTTGGGGAGGAAGTGCCCCTTTTATCTTAACCCCGCTTGTCCGTTCAACTGGGGCGGGAGTTATGTATATTGTTTCTTTGGTCAAAGGGTATTCATGCATAGACAAGTCTAGTTAAGTATGGAAATGGAGCGATACATAATGGAAATCAAAGCGCCGTTGGATATTATGCAAATTCAGGAAATCATCCCGCATCGTTACCCGTTTTTGCTGATAGACAAAATTGAAGAGCTGGAGTTAGGAAAAAAAGCGGTTGGAATTAAAAATGTCACGGTAAATGAACCGTTTTTCCAAGGCCATTTTCCTGGTTATCCAGTCATGCCTGGTGTCCTTATTGTGGAAGCGTTGGCACAGGTTGGGGCAGTAGCGATGCTCAGCATGGAGGAACATCAAGGAAAAATCGGACTGTTTGCAGGTATTGATGAATTCCGTTTCAAGGATCAGGTGAAGCCAGGAGACACACTGGTACTTGAGGTTGAGCTTACTCGAGTACGTGGAACCGTCGGCAAAGGGCATGGAAAAGCACTGGTAAATGGGAAAGTAGTAGCAGAGGGTGGATTAATGTTTGCCCTGACGGCAGGAAATAAGGCACATTCATGATCATCTTGAATGTGCCTTTCTTTTCGGGTAGAATGGCTAATGGGCAACTCCATGCATGAATAAGGTAGTTTAATTAAATATTCATTTAATAACAAGCACTTGAAGGTGAAGAAATGACCAAACAGGTCGCAACCATATTAGATGTGCCATTTACGACTCGCGGCTTCCGTGAGACTGTCGATCATATAACAGAGCGTATACAAAGCGGTCAAAAGACCCACGTGGTGACCGCCAATCCGGAGATCGTCATGGTAGCGAGAGAGAATCGCGCTTTCCGTTCTATTGTAGAACAAGCCTATGTCGTTCCAGATGGAATTGGAATCGTGTACGCTGCTAAATGGACGAATCAGCCGATTTATGAGCGCGTTACCGGTGTGGAGCTTCTGGAAGCGCTCATGGCGAAAGCCGATCAGCATCAGTGGGGCGTTTATTTACTCGGCGCCAAGCCGGATGTTATTCATTTGGCAAAAGACAAACTGAATGCTCGTTATCCGAACGCCCGAATCGTCGGATGTCGGGATGGCTATTTTCGCCCAGAAGAAGAAACTCAAATTGTACAAGAAATTGCCGAAGCGAAACCGCAGCTCCTGTTCGTCGCACTGGGTGCGCCCAGACAAGATGAATGGATGGCAAGGTATCGCGATCAGTTAAATGCCTCCCTGATGATGGGGGTAGGCGGAAGCTTTGACGTCATTTCCGGGAAAGTGAAGCGCGCTCCCGAGATCTGGCAAAAATTGCATTTGGAATGGTTTTATCGACTTGCTTCCGAGCCTTCTCGCTGGAAGCGTCAACTGGCTATTCCACGGTTTGTTCTAACCGTACTGAAAGAAAAATGGAGTAGCCGTTCCTAGATGCATCTGTAGAGAGGAGAACAGTCGATGTCTACACTAATCCTCGGATTTCTGACTTCGCTGATCATATCGTTTATTGCAACACCGTATGTAAAAAACCTGGCTGTAAAAGTAGGAGCAGTGGATGCCCCGAATCAGCGCAAGGTACACACGCGAATCATGCCACGCATGGGTGGCTTGGCTATTTATATCGGTTATCTGGTTGCATTCTTCCTATTCGTCCCGTATACAAACATATCGGAAATGCTGGGAATTTTCATCGGAAGCACGATCGTTATGGTCGTCGGCATGCTCGATGACAAATATCAGCTCTCGCCGAAGTGGAAGCTGCTCGGACAGCTAGTCGCAACAGCGATTGTCGTCATTCCTTTTGGCTTGAAGATCGGCGTCGTAAATCTGCCGTATAGCGGAAGCATTGATTTCAGCAGTGGTTGGCTTTTCTGGCTCGCGATTCCAATCACGATGTTTTGGATTGTCGGGGTAACGAATGCGGTGAACCTGATTGACGGTCTCGATGGCCTGTCGGCAGGTGTGTCAGCGATTGCCGCAGGGACAATGGGTGTCATGGCCTTGTTGATGGACGATTATAAGGTAGCGACCTACTGTTTCGTGCTCCTCGGAGCGATCCTGGGCTTTCTCTACTTTAACTTTCATCCGGCTCGCCTGTTCATGGGCGACACCGGTTCGCTTTTCTTGGGCTTCAACCTAGCTGCTCTGTCGATCATGGGCTTTAAAGAAGCGTTGTTCGTTTCCTTTATCATCCCAATCGTCGTGCTGGGTGTACCGCTCTGGGATACGTTCTTCGCCATTGTGCGCCGTATCGTGAACAAAAAGCCGATTTCGAGCCCAGATAAGGGGCATTTGCATCACTGTTTGCTGAACATGGGTCTGTCGCACCGCTCGACTGTACTCACGATTTACTCGATCAGCATTTTCTTCGGGACGATGGCGATCCTGCTGACGAAGACGACGAAGTGGACTACGATTCTTGTCATGGTCGCGTTGTTGATCGTCATCCATCTCGGAACGGAGATCGTTGGACTCGTTAGCCGGCGTCACCGTCCACTGATTAACGCTTACAGACGAATCAAAATTAAACAGACCGATCAACAGCGTCGGACGAACTAGAAATAAACAGAACCCTAGCATCCTTTTGGTGCTAGGGCTTTTTTTCGCCAATATTTAGGGGGAAACACTTAAGTGAAGAAGGGAATTGTCCGATAAATAAAGGGAGAAGGATTATGCCCGATCATTTCTAATGCGGGACAGAAAAGCGATTCATAAAAACACAGAGAGGTGAAAAAATGAATAAGTCCTATCAACAATTCCGTCGTTGGCTGGCTATGTGCCTGACGATGATGCTGATTGTAACAGGTGTATTGCCTGCCGTTCCTGCTTTTGCGGCATTCGGTTCCAACTGGAATACTGGAGCAGGTATCCAGACACCAGCTGACTATGTTGTGACACCTAAAGGCGATGGTACAAGTTATGGCACACCGATCAAGACCATAACCAAATTGGTACATGGAGTCGAACTTACTTACAAGGATAGCTCTAAAAATGGTCAAGGCGTAGACGTACTGATTGATAATGTCGCGCTTCCGAACAATCAACTATTCGTAAACGACAAAATTAAACTGCCAGATTTTCAATTGAACAGCAGTGGAGCAGTGACAAAAGTAACAGTGAGACCAAAAGTAACCGTCGAACCAACGAATGATACAGCAGAGATTTTCTTTCAGTACACACCAAACCCTGCTGCCCCTGGGTTAGGAAAGCTAAAATTTAATAACTCCGGACAAGGTGAGCATCAAAGTGACCCCAAAAAGGTAACCACCAGAACAGTTTCTAATTTGGAATACACTTATAGTGCCACAACGGCAGTAGATAAAACACAAGCTGTTGAAGTCCAAGTAAATGGTGTGACTGTTCGTACTGTATCCGGCGCTTCAGGTATCCTTCCAGATATCGATTTGTCTCCTGGTCTGAATGCAGTCCAAATATTTGCGCCAAATACAGGAGAACGTGACATTATCTATTATGAGTACAACTCGCAGAACAGCCCAATCTCCATTACCAACTTCTCTGGAGGAACGACAGCCTATACTCCAGTGGTTTATGGAGACTCTACGATAACCTTGGTTGGTACGTATGGCAGTGGAGTAACAGGAAGCAGCTTGCGACTGAAGCTGATCACGAACAACGGCACTTCCATTCAAGACTTGGCCAATACTGCGCCAGCGATTAATGGCAGCAACTTTACATTTAGCAACATTGGCTTGAAGCCTGGTCTGAATCAGATCGCTTTCTATGAAAAAGTAGGAAACGTAACAAAAGAGCACTACCAGTTCTATGTTCAATACAACAACACACCACTTGTCAGTGACTTGAAAGTAAATGACACACCGCTGAACGATCCGAATGTCAACACGAATCCAACTTATATCACGGTTCCATCGCTCAACCGTCTGAATTTGAATATGGACGGGAAGGCGCTCAATGCGGACACCGTTGAAGTGAAAAACCTGCGTACAGGTGATGTAGTTAAAACCCAGGTGAACCGCACAGGTTCCTTTGGATTGAGTGTGCCATCCCAGCTTGGCGAAAATACTTTGGAAATCAGAGTCTTTAACCAAAACAAAGAGGTAGGTACCTTTGTCCGAAAGCTTTTGGTAACGACAACATCATCCGGAAGCTCTGATCAGTTTTACAAAGTAACGTTAGGGGGAGTAGCACTTCTGCCTAACCAGCAATCGACGATATCAGGTCCAGCTTCATCCCCAGAGATGGCGTTGAATGGCTCGGCACTGTTGAAGTTTGTAAATATTACAAATGAGCAGAAGTTCCAAGAATTCAAGATCACGATTTCTGATGGCAGTAATAAATATGAGTACACGTCTGCTCAGGGGGTAGGCTTCAAGGAGATAGGCAACCCGCAAAGCGGATTTACGGAATATGCGGTAGATATGGCGAAGGTACCTGCTGGAAGATTCCAGGACGGTAAAACGTATAAGTTATCTTTGAGCTATCAATATCTGTCAAAGGCTTCAGATAATACCGTATCGTCTCCATCCGGCTTTATTAATGTTGCGAACTACGAGTACGAATTCAAATACTTGGACGACTCGAAGCCAACCATTTCACAAGTAATTAATTTGGCAAACGGACAAGTATTGTCCCCGACGGCTACGAATATTATTGTTGCTTCACCGTTGGAATTGAAGGCAATTACAAAAAATATTTCAACTCCTACTAATGCAAAAATTACGTATAACGGGCAAGCATTGACTTCTGACGACTATGTAATTACGCCAGCAACATCGCCAGCGAAAGATGAATTTACACTTACCCTGAAAAAGCTGCCACAGGGTCAAGGGAAACTGGTCATTGACTATGTAGAAAATCCAAATTCGCTATCTGTTGCTTATACGCTGGATATTCGCATTACTCCATTTGCTCAAATCACTTATGTAGATGCAACTGGACAGGTACGCAGTTTTGAAGACGGATATCAAGTAAAGAGTGAGAATGACATCCGAAATCTCGACGGGAAAGTGTACAACTATGTTTTGAAGGATAATAACATTGAGGCAACCTTGAACGGCTCGCCCATCGAAGTTTCCGAAATTAGTACAAACAAAGGTACATTCCTAATTAAGAAAGATCAGCTCGGTTACAAAAAAGGCAACAACGTCCTGAAAATCACCTTGAAAGACGATCCAAAAACAGTTTTCACTTATAACGTTTCTTACAACTCATCCAAGACGCCATCTGTGGAGAATGTGAAGCTGGAGATCATCTCCAATGGTGATACTGAAGAGCTGACCAAGAAAGCTGGAGATGCATCTTATAAGACAGGTGCCAACTTCTTGACCAACTTGAGCTTTACAGTAAATGATGCAACACATGTCTACATTGAAAAGAACGGGAAGCGTATCAATGATTTCCGCTACAAGAGTGGAGATTGGGAACAAGATACGACGAACCAGGAGTACGTAAAAGCACGCCTCGAAGCAGCGTTGAATAACGATTTGGAAGACTTGTTCGATGAGCACAACATTGATTCACAGTCTCGTTCCCGATTTGAAGGGAAGATGACTACGAAGAAATATGGCGACCTTGTTGAAGAAGTGCAAGATGCTGTGACTGATGCCAAAGAACAGGAACAGAAACTGGCCCTCTTCCCACTGACGCTGAAAAAGGGTGGAACAACGGTCTACACCATCGTAGCCGAAGATGACAATGGTACTGTCATTCGCTATGACATCAACATCGATCAGAAATATTCCAGCTGGGAAGTTCTGTCCCCAGTAAAAGCAAAAGAAAACGATCCATATGTTATCGTAAATAGCAACAGTGCTGTTGTGAAAGTGTTTGCGGAAAATGCGGACAAAGTATTGTTCGGCAAAACAGAGGCAAAAGTAACCAACACAAGCAACCCTGACTTCTATTACGATGACGATCAAGGGAAAACAATCCCTGAGACTTACTATGTATTTACATCTACAGTTCCACTTAAAAAAGGTCTAAACACAATTAAATTCTCGGTCGTGGTAGGCGATAGCACCTATAAAGACGAAATCAAAATCTACAATGCAAGTTCAACTGTAAATGGTGCAGAATATCGTGATGTATTAGGAAAGAAAACTGCTTTTAGTGTGTTTGATAAGCAATTTGAGCTGAAGTTCCCGAAAGGTACAGTATTGCTGTCGCCAGATGATAGCCGTGCTGGTCAAGAAGTGAAGAATCCAAGCGGAGATATTTTTGTCGATGTACCTCTATACTTCGGTATGGCAGACCGTACAACAGGACAAATATCTATCGACGAGGATAATCTGGAAGAACGACTGGTACTGGAAGCAAACTTCAACTATGCAAGTCCCCTGTACTATGTAGATGCAGGTGATACAGAAGCTCCAGGTGGTCGTGATCCATACTTCGATGAAGGCGATGCGGAAGACTTCAAGAGTCGTTGGCAAGACAATTTGGTTCCTAGCCTTCGCGGTTCAATTACCATCAAATACGATCCATCCATCGTAAACGCAGCGAATAACATCCTGACGGTTTTCTACCACAATGGGGATGAGTGGAAAAATATTGGTGGCGTAGTGAGTACAAGCAAAAAGACTGTTACGGTGCCGTTTGCTGGTTTTGGTTATTACATGGTCATGAAAACGAGAGAAACATACGATGATGTCATTCGACATGATTTCGCTCGTGATGCAATTGAAACGCTGTACGCCAAAGGAATCATGCCAGCATACAGCGGAAGCAGCTTTGGGGCTAACCGTGACATGACTCGCGGCGAATTTGCAACGATGCTGGTCAAATCGATGGATCTGCCGATTAACGCTGGACCATATCGGGATAGCAACGAGCGTGATCCGTTAGAACCAACCTTTACGGATGTTCGTCCGAATCGCGATTCGTGGGATTATCAGTACAAATACATCGAGACAGCTGCTCGTGCAGGGATTATCCGTGGAAAACAACCAGGCTACTTCCGTCCAGATGAAAATCTTACTCGCGAAGAAGCTGCAATCATGATCTCACGTGCACTTAATCTCAAATTGGGTACACTCGATGCTTCCAAGGTGGCTTTGAACAAAATGTTCTCAGATGCCAAAGACGTTAGCTACTATGCGGCTCCATCCGTACTTGCTGTCAGCAAGGCGAAGCTGATGAACGGCGAAATAGATAATCCAGGTGAGAAAAAGTCAACCTACAGCTTCAAACCAACAAACAACCTGACTCGTGCTGAGATGGCTGTCATCACCATTCGTGTCATGGTCCAACTCAAAAAACTGCCTAAGCAGTAAGCCGAGATATTTCGCTATATATAATAGAAGAAAAGCTGAAGAGGTCATCGCCTCTTCAGCTTTTTTTTATCCCGAAATTACTCTTCTTCCACATCTCCGACCGCGTCTACAGGAACCTCTACATATTCCTTCTCCCCCAGCACGATCTGAGCTTGTCCATTCGTCAAATCAACCATCCGTGCGACAAACTCATCCTGTTCACCCTCAGGGATCAGCACATGCGCGGTCACCTTGTCTGTAAAATCCGTCCCACTCACGCGCTGTTCACCTAGGCGCAGTTCGTTTTCCACCTTGCCCCACCACGTATAGTCCACACTGACAGAGATGGTCTGATGTAGTGTGTGCACCACGATCTTTGCAGCCTTCAATGCAGTGACGGTTCCAGCTGTATAAGCCCGAACGAGTCCACCAGCCCCAAGCTTGATTCCGCCGAAATAGCGAGTGACGACCACGACCGTATCCTTCACGCCGTTTTTCTTGATGCATTCCAGGATCGGCTTGCCTGCCGTACCGCTAGGCTCCCCATCATCACTCGAGCGCTGAATCTGATCGTTTTCGCCGATGACAAAAGCGGAACAGTTATGAGTAGCGTCCCAATGCTTCTTTTTGATCATCGCGATAAACGCTGTCGCTTCTTCCTCAGTGGTAACCCGCTGGGCATATCCGATAAAACGGGAGCGCTCAATGACGATATAGTCCTCACCGTAGCCAGCGATGGTTTTGTATTGGGTAAGCATCGTACAATCACCTCAAGAAAAGGATAGCATGCCAAAGAAATGTTGGCGAACACTGAAATGTTTTTGACACATAATCGTAGTACTCTATGTGGTGCTTTTGGAATAAAAAAGGAAAGGGAGGAGTTACTTATGATTCCCTTATGAAAATGCTGGTATGGCATAATTTTGCGTGTGAGAAGTATAACTCTGTGATATAGTGATCTTGGGACAAACCACATATTTAATGTGGTTAATAATTTTATGCTCAATATAAAATAAAGGAGTGGAATTCAGTGAATTTTCCATATTCGAAAAAGAAATGGATGTTTATCAGTTTGGCGGCATTATTAACGACAGCCCTTGGCGCAGGAACCTTGACAGCATCTGCGAATACAGGCTCCGATCAAGCAAAGGCACCTACGACTGTACAAGCATCTAACGATAAAGTAGCAGCTGAGGCAGGCAAAGATAATACGACAACGCCTGATACTGCCGCAGTAGAAGAGTTGACGTTGGACAAAGCGATTGAACAAGCTTTGAAAAGCAACGTCTCATTACAAAATGCTATTCTGGATGCGAAAAATGCAGATATTAACAACTCGATTACCTATAGAAGCACGGCACAAATGACAGCAGATATGCTGGAATCGCTGGATGCAGCGCAAGCAAAGTATGTGAGAAGCGCCCAAAGTGAAATGACCAAAAAGCTGAATGCCCTTGCTGTTAAGACTACAGAAGGAAAAATCAAGCTTGGCGCACAAGATGCTTATTACAAGCTGATTTTTGCTCAGGATGACCTGAACTTGAAAAAACAAAGTTTGGCTCGTGCAGAAGCACAACTGAAAGTAGCCAAAGCTGCATTTGATGTGGGAACCAACGCGAAGACAGACGTTCTTGAAGCAGAAATGGGCGTAGCAGGTGCAAAAGCTCAATTGACGACTGCGGAAAACAACATGGAAATTGCCGTGATGGATCTGAACGATTTCCTTGGCGTTGATCTGCAAAAAGAATGGAAGGTCGTCTCTGCGAATAAACAAATGGCTCCAATCTCAATCACCATGAAAGAGGCGGAGAAGCAGGCCCTCTCTAAACGTTTGGAGATTACCAAAGCAGAAGAAGAGATCAAGCTGGCTGAATTGAATGTGAAGCTGATCGCCGAGTATACTGCGGCGTCAACTCTCTCTGGTCAACAAGCTCGCAACAACGTCGAGAAATCTCAGCTTGCCATTGATGAGGCAAAACGTACCGTTTCGAAAGATGTTGCACAGGCATACCTCAATCTAAACGCAGCTCGCGAGGCGATTGACTTCCAAAAAGCAGCAAAGGATTCTGCAGCTGAGAGCTATCGCTTGAAAAATTTGCGTTTTGAAAATGGACTCGCGACGACTTTGGAAGTAATCCAATCGGAAGAAGCATTGTCTACTCGTGAGAACGAGTACCAAAAATCTATCCTGACTTACAACTTGGCTGTCGTAAACTTTGAAAATGCATTAGGAAATTAACCTAATGTAAGCAAGATTTATGTGCTTTTGAACCAAATTGGAAAAAGGTTCAGTCGTGACAGCCTGCCATATGTCCCCTATAATACGGATTGTGGCGGATGTCACTTCGTACATAATGAACAGGTGAATAACGAACCACGAAAAAAACTTTAATTTTTTTTCGAAGGCGCCGCAACTTTTGATTCGCTCAGGCGTTTAATAGGATGTCACACGAAAAACGGGGAATTGTGTAAAAAAGATTCACGAATTCTAGCAGTTGTGTTACACTAGTGATTGTTGCATTTTACACAATACTGAATATACTAGAGATTTTTAACACAAAAAGCGAGGCTTTCCTGCGAAAGGAGGTGACACGCGCTTGCAGGATTCGGGCTTTAAAAAGAAAGATAGATTAACAACAAATATTCCCCAAGAACAATTTGTTTATACTAGAGGAGGAGAACACAAGGTTATGAAAAAGGTCGTTAACAGTGTATTGGCTAGTGCACTCGCACTTACTGTTGCTCCAATGGCTTTCGCAGCAGAAGAAGCAGCAACTACTACAGCTCCTAAAATGGACGCTGATATGGAAAAAACCGTAAAACGTCTGGAAGCTCTTGGCCTGGTAGCAGGTTATGGCAACGGCGAATACGGTGTAGACAAAACTATCACTCGTGCAGAGTTCGCTACTCTGGTTGTTCGCGCTCGCGGACTGGAGCAAGGTGCGAAATTGGCACAATTCAGCAATTCTTATACAGATGTAAAATCTACTGATTGGTTTGCTGGTTTCGTAAACGTAGCTTCCGGCGAAGAAATCGTAAAAGGTTTCCCGGACAAATCTTTCAAACCACAAAACCAAGTTACTTATGCTGAAGCTGTAACTATGATCGTTCGTGCACTGGGTTATGAGCCATCCGTTAAGGGTGTATGGCCTAACAGCATGATCTCCAAAGCTTCCGAGCTGAACATTGCTAGAAGCATCACTACTCCTAACAATGCAGCAACTCGTGGCGACATCTTCAAAATGCTCGACAACGCTCTTCGCGTAGACCTGATGGAGCAAGTTGAATTCGGTACTGACATCCGTCATGAAATCACGAAAGAAACTCTCCTGACTAAATACCTGAAAGTTACTGTTCGTGACATGGAGTGGGCTCAAGAAGCTGGCAACGACAGCGAAGACCTACCTATGGTAACTAACGTACCAGCTATCGGTCTGGGCAAAATCAAAGCTAACGAAGTTACTTTGAACGGTAAAGACGCTGGTATCGGCAACACTACTTACAAAGTAGCTGACGGTATCAACGCTAACGATTTCGCTGGTCAACACGTACAAGTGTGGATCAAAGACGACCGTGAAGACGTAATCGTTTGGATGGAAGGTTCCACAGACGAAGAAGTTATCATGGACCGCGTGAGCGAATTCACACTGAAAGGTAAAACTTTCGAAGATCCAAAAGATCTGAGCAACTCTGATCTGGCTGATCTGAAATTGGAGTTGGATGCTAGCGGCAAAACATACCGCTTCAACAAAAACTCCCAAGTAACTTACAACTTCACTCGCTTCAACGATGCAGTTGATGGTTTGAAAGAAATCATCAAAGACAACGCTGATGGCGGATTCACTTTCGGTGCAAAAGTTGTTCTGGACAACAATAACGAGATTGCTTACATCCACGTTATTGACGACCAATCCATGAACAAAGAAGACGAAGGCGTTAAATACGGTTCCGAAGTTATCTCCAAAATCGATGCTGATAAGAAGAAAATCACGAACCGTGATAACGACAAGTTCAACGAACTGGAAGACAAAGAAGAAGGTAAAGACTTCTTGGTATTCCTCAACGGTAAACCAGCTAAATTCAGCGATCTGAAAGAAGGCATGGTTTACAGCGTATACTACGCTGATGGCGACGAAGACAAACTGCTGGTATTCGCTACTGACACAGTAGTAGAAGGTAAAGTAGACAAAGTTGTTAGCCGTAACAACAACGACTACCGCCTGACTATCGGCGACAAAACATACCGCGTTTATGAAGGTGCTACTTTCTCCGATGACGGTAACAAAGATGTTCAAGACATCGACAAAGACAACTGGGATCTGGTTGACAGCTTGGACGACGAAACAGTAAAACTGTACCTGGATGCTTCTGGTCGTGTTCGTCACATCGAAACTAAGGATGCTATCGACGATCGCAAACAAAAAGCAATCATCACTCGTGCAGCTACTTTCAACACAAGCAAAGACACTTGGGATTTCACTGTGTTGACTCAAAAAGGTAAAAAAGTAACTGTTTCCCTCGAAGCTAAAGACATCTATGACTTCGATGGCAAAAACTACTCCAGAGATGGCAAGTCTGAGTGGGATCTGGAAAACATCCTGGTACCTAGCAAAGACAAAGACACTCTGCTCGTAGAATTGACTCTTGATGCAGATGGCAAACCAGACAAAGTTGAATTCCTCAAACCTGTAAAAGTTGAAGAGGAATCCGGCAGCAAATGGGATGACATCGCAGATGAAGACGACGACATGGTTGGCGACTACGAAGTTACTGACAAAACAGCTATCTTCAACATGACTGGTGAGTTGGAAACGAACGGCAAACGTGCAGAACTGAAAAACGCTAAAACTGCGAAGTTCAAAGACGTTGCTGACGAAAACGACCTGTCCGTAATCTACACTGTAAACGATAAAGACGAAGTAGAAGCAATCTTCGTTGTTGAAGGTGACGGTTTGGCTGGTGACGCTATCTACGGTCAAGTGATCGACTTCGGTCGTTCCGGCGGTAAAGACACCATCAAAGTATGGGTTAAAGAGAAAGATAGCGACAAAGTTGTTGAGAAAGAATACAAACTCGATGGCGATCAAGACGATCTGAAAGATGACGACATCCGTCGTAACGACTTCATCGCATTCACAGTTGATTCCAACGACGAAGTTATCGTTGACGATGTAGTTGAAGTAGTTAACAAAAACGCTAAAGGCATGCTCGCAGAAGTAACTGACGAAAAAGGCCTGAATGATGCAAACATCGACAAATTGATCGTTGGTTTGGTTGATGATGTAAACAAAGACACCATCACTTACAAAGATGCTGACGGCAACAAGAAGAAAGCTAGCATCAAATCTGCTACTGCTTACTTCGATCTGTTCGATGACCTCGGTGGCACAGATAGCGTAAACGAAGGCGACTACGTTGTAATGATCGACAGCGCTGACGTTTCCGGTACTAAATACGACTACGTTCTGATCGTTTCCGACGAGAAAACAGTTCGTAAAGACGACCTGGAAGACGAAGCAGAAGCATTCTTGAAGCAAGAGCCAACTGAAGGTGAAAATCCAGTTTGGGATGCTCTTCCAACTTCTGTAGAAGGTAAATTTGTATCTGCTGGTACAATGAAAATTTACCGTGCTTCTGTAACACTGAACAAAGACATCAAGGCTGATGACGTTGATGACATCGTGTTCTCCATCAACGGCAAAGAAGTAACGCCTGACGTTCTGGACTTCAAAGATGGCAAAATCTCCATCCAGTACCAAACAGAAGACAAAGTAACTTCTAGCGAACTGAAAGTTACTAACAAAAACGGTAAAGATTCCGACAAAGCAAAAGTAAACTTCGTAGAAGCGTAAGAATTACTTTAGCTAGTCTGAAGCAGGATTTGGGTTATCAAAGAGTTAGAGGGGAAATGTCCCCTCTAACTCATATTACCCGACTATAGAGAACTTCCTATCAAACATACGGAGGGGTAGTACGTGAATAAAAAAGTGGTACTTTCTGTTCTTTCAACTACACTTGTAGCTAGCTTGGCAGCATCTGCTTTCGCAGCACCAAAAGATGGAATTTACATTGGTGGAGACATCAAAAAATTCTACTCTACTGACGTTCTGTTCGAAATGACGCCAGCAGCTAAAACAGCTTACAACAATGAGCTGAAAACTATGGCTACTAACCTGAACAACGTAGTATTCGTTGACTTCAAAGGTAACGGTGCTTCCCTGCAAGAAATGTTCGACAAGGGCGGTAAAGTAGCTCTGGGCGAGCCTCTGAAAAAAGAAGACTTCGTTGATCTCTACAAAGTAGTGAACAAAGACGGTTCTTCTACTGCAACTGAAAATGCTAGAGACAAAGTAGATGGCACAACTCCAGGCGACCTGAAAGTTGAATCTGTAAGTGCTAATAACCTTAGAACTATTGCAATTAAGTTCAATAAAGCTGTTGATCAAAAAGAAGCAGAGCAATCAACAAAAGTAAAACTGTTTGATGGAACAGCCTCTACAGCCATTAAACGCGAACTTTCTGAAGATGGAAAAACTCTGTACTTAATTGATAATGCTACTGGTAAGTTCGTTCAAGGAAAATCCTATAAGGTTACAGTAGATGGTCTGAAGGCAGCTGAAGGAACCGCTACAGTTAATTTTGAAACTACTGTAAAGACTCTTGATACTGAAGTTCCTGTAGCTAAGTCTGCTACATTAACTTCTCCAAAAACTCTTGAACTTCAATTCTCTGAGCCAGTAGATATCACAACTGCTAGTGGTGTTCTTACTGATTTAGTTCAAATTGATGGTATCAATGTGTTTGCATCTTCTGTTAAACCATCTAATGATGGAACAGTTACCATTACTTTAGGTAATCCGGTTACTGTAGGTGCTCATAAAGTTAAAGTTTCTAACTTGAAAGACTTTGCGGGCTTGCCACTTGAAGCAAAAGAGTTTGATGTAACTCTTGGTGCTGATACAACTCCTCCAGCTGTTACTGGAGTAGAAGTAGTGAATGCTTCTACAATCAAGGTTACTTTTAGTGAAGTTGTAGATGAGTCCACAGTTCAAGCTAGTAACCAAGCCTTGTATGTTAAAGTTCCAGGAAAACCAAACAATGATGTTGATGGAGTAAAGAAAAAGAGCTCAACTGTTTATGAGATGACTCTGAAAACTCCACTTGATCTTGCTGCAGTTGTTCAGGCGGAACTCGCTTACAATAACATCAAAGACAACTACGGTAATGAAGTGAAAGAAGAAAAGACATTTAAATTTACAGCTATTGACGATGTTACTTCTCCAACAGTAGCTGGTCATACTGTAGATAGCAGCAACAATGTTGAGATTACATTCTCTAAAGCTGTGAAGAATGTAGATAAGAGTGACTTCCTGCTTCTGGATAAAGATGGCAAGGTAGTCAATGGTGGAATTACGAATGTAGTGGCAAAATCCATTGACAACCAAGAGAGTGATAAGACTTTTGTTATCCAAATTAATGAAGCTCAGAACAAGTCCGGAGTATACAGTGTTAAAGTAGTAAAAGAAAATAACATCGTAGATAAGTCTATCCGTGAAAACAAACTAGGCGAAGCTACATTTGCTATTACCTTGGCAGATAAACAAGCTCCAGAAATGATAAGTGCTAAATGGCAAGTTGAAAATGGTGATAATATCATTTCTGATGGCGATTCTTTTGATAGCAAAATCACTATTATCTTTAATGAATCAATGGATATTGCAACACTAGCAAATAAAGCAAACTATCTGTTAGGTGACAAACCACTTTCTGATATTAGTGCTGCAACTGTTACACCTTCTACTGATGGTAAATCAGTAGTGATTACTTTCAATAAAGCTGAAGCATCACCAGAGCAATTTGGAAGTCTAAAAGTATTGGCAGTGAAAGATGTTGCCGGAAATACTTTGAAATCAGGACAATTGAACCAAAACCTCTCTAGCTTGTCTGGTATCTACGGAGCATATAATCCTTCTGTTGCATTTAATGATGCAATTCAGGAAAATGCCGTTCAATTGGTAGCGAAAAATAAGGTTAAAGTCTCCGCTGAAGCAAGTCACTTGTTTACTGCTGTAGATCCAAACAAAGTAACTGTTGTAGTAGGTAACACTCTTGAAGCGCAAGTTACCAGTGTAAATCTGGCAACAGATAAAAAATCTGTTGAACTGACATTGAGCAAAGAGCTGAAACCAAATGCTACAAGCGACGGTACTGCGACTGTTAAGCTTAAAGCAGATAAAGGTGCCTTTGTATTTGAAGGCGCAATCGCAACTGACGCAGGAACTTCCACTGATCTGGTTGATAAAGTAAAACCAACTCTGGTAGTACCAGCAAAAGGCAAACTGCTGACAGTAGATGCTCAAGATATGATCACTTTAGAGTTCGATGAAGTCGTAGCGGGTGATGATGCGGCCGTTAAACAAGCTTTGGTCATTAAAAACACTGATGGTAGCCGTATTCCAACAGCTAAATACTCCATTGATAATGTAAAAGACAACAAGTTGGAAATCACTTTCAGTGATATCAGCATTGACGGTGCAGTAACTGTTGAGTTGCTCAACAATATCGCAATTACTGATGTTATCGGTAACTATGCAAGCGATTTTGCTGCAGTATCTTCAGATGCATTTGTAGTTGAAGTATTGAGTGATGCAGCAAAAGCACTGAGTGCAATCAACAGCGGAACATATGTATTTGCTGACTTGACTAAAGCTGGTGTAACCGGTGCAGTTGAAGCGAAACTTGCTGATTACAAAACAGCTATTGCAGCAGCAAAAACAACAAAAGGATCTGCTTTGACTCTTGCTGAAGTTCAAACTGAGGTAAACAAAGTAAATACTCCTCCGGTAGTAGCAGACAAAACAACTTTGAATACAAAAGTTGGAGATGCTAAGGCAAAGAAAGAAGCTGACTACACTCCT
>NZ_AKIX01000042.1:0-21291 GCF_000282075.1 Brevibacillus sp. BC25 | reverse complement strand
CCTTCTCCGCTCGGTAGGACTCCACAAGTCGCTACGTCTGGAAATATTCTTCTCTAGCGTAACAGATGAAATTCTTCAATTTTTTAAAGCATTTATAACCCGTCTAGCAGGCAAAGCTCGTAGAGGAAACAGGAGAAAAAAGCGAAGATCTTAGGGACGCCGACCGAGACGCAATGCAAAAAGCGAAACACGCCTTTAAGCGTCCACCTATGAAACACATCCTGAATGGACTACTTTGGACGCGGTTTCGCTTTTTGCATGGAGGCGGGCAGTCAATCCCACAGCGGGTGGCCCTAGAAGCTGGAGCGTTTTCTCTCCTGTTTCCTCCCCACCACTACAGCAACAACTTAAGGGTTCCTAATGTGAATAATTTACTGGGAAATGGAACAAAGATAGAAGAAGTCCGATGATGAAAATTGCTGCTGCTACCCAGCTATTCCAAAAGGAGTTCTCGCATGTCTCCGTACGTTTTTCCCATTCAGTATGCTTTTCTTGTTTTTATGTTAGGGTGCTATGTATTATTTGTTCCCTGGCTTATTTACACCTATAGAAAAGATGGGTATTTCAGTTGGTGGAGGCTGATTTTAAGCTCTTCCTTTCTGTTTTATTTGCTATGCGCTTTGTTTTTGGTGCTTCTTCCTTTGCCAGATACAAGGAACACTTGCGCCATGCAAGCGGAGAATACCGTTTATTATTCGTTGATTCCGTTTACCTTTGTCCGCGATATTCTCAAGGAAACTTCGATTGTTTGGTCACAGCCATCTAGCTATATTCAGCTCGTGAAAAAGAAAGCTTTCTTGCAAGCTGCTTTTAATTTTTTGCTATTATTCCCTTTTGGCGTCTACCTTCGCTACTTTTTCCAGAAGCGGGAATACTGGAAACGCGCTTTGGGGCTCGGCTTTGCGTTGTCACTGTTCTTTGAAGTCACACAATTAACAGGGATCTATGGAATTTATCTTTGTCCGTATCGACTGTTCGATGTTGATGATCTTATACTCAACAGCAGCGGTGCTTTATTTGGTTTTTTCGTGGCTCCGATCATACTGGCTTTGTTCCCATCTAATAAGAGCATAGAAGCGAAAAGAGCCAGTGTGATGGAGAGTGATATCGTCCTCCCGGTACCGCAGTTGCTGGCGTTGTTGATCGACTGTATCGTAGTCCAGTTTATATCCGGTCTATTTGACGTTTTTCTTCCGCTTGGCTGGCTGACAGAGCTGATCAGTACCTCACTCGGTATGGTGTTTGGCTTCTATTTCATTCCGCTATTATGGAACGGAAAGACGATTGGAACAGCAATTTTGCGGTTCAGACTGGTGAACGAAGATTCCGGAAAGCCCTCCGCAGCGTCTTTATTCAAGCGATTCCTTGCCCTGTATTTCACTTGGTTTATCATGTATACCTCGAATGCAATCAGTCAAATAGAGAGATGGATGGAGTCGGCTTTTTATCCATTTCTTATCCTTTTCACCTTTGGCGTCATCGTAGTAATTTCGCTTGTACTCCTTATTCATGGTCTGCTCTTCTTATTTTCCCGAGGCAGGCGCCGATTTTATTTTGACTATGCATCCGGTCTCAGACCCAGTCGAAAATAATGCTCGCAAGATTTTGGTAGCTACTCATTTATTTTCAATCGTTTTAAGCTATTGAAAAAACAACCAGCTCGTAGAGGAAACAGGAGAAATAAGCGAAGATCTTTGGGACTCCCGACCGAGGCGGAATGCAAAAAGCGAAACACGCTTTTAAGCGTCCACCTCTGAAACACATCCTGAATGGACTGCTTTGGACGCGGTTTCGCTTTTTGCATGGAGCCGGGCAGTCAATCCCACAGCGGGAGGCCCAAGAAGCTGGAGCGTTTTCTCCTGTTTCCGGCCACCACCTCAGCTGGAATAACGTGCTTTTTCAAATGCGCAAAAAAGGCTTCCCCGCAATGATAAGCGTCCAACAGTGCTGGCCAAGTTTTACATACGATGACCATGTAAAACAAACTACCTCCAGAAAGGAAGGGGTGCCATGGCAACCTTTCAGGAAGCGCTCCTTGCCAAAAAGCATTTGGTCAAAAGGTGGAAGCGAATGCCGGGCGTAATTGGCATCGGGATTGGCTACGCAAACGGAAAAAACAAAAAAGGTGGCGCCTGCATTGTGATGTATACCGTCAATGCGAGTGCCGCCGTGAAGAAGAGCTGCCCGAGTTGCGTCCTTGTCAAAAGACAGGTGGCGACAGCCCATGTATCTGTTCCTGTTCGAACGGTCACCTCTGGACGGTGCCATTGTCATCCTGCTGTACGTCCCTCTGCAACGAATTATCGCAGCAGAATCAGACCTGTGATCGCTGGATATAGTATCGGCTATCCTGGGGCTTCCGGAACGGCTGGGTTAATCGTTGCGCGAGGAGGCCAACGGTTCGTGTTGAGCAACAATCACGTCCTGAATCGTAACAATACGGGCGGCTATACCGAGACCATCCAGCCTGGAGGAGCAGACGGCGGCCGTTCAGGAAGAGACCGAATTGGACGCTTGTATCGCTATGTTCGGCTTCGAAAAAATGCAGGTAATCGAATGGATGCAGCGATCAGTATCCCTACTTCCAATCGACTCCTTGCCCCTCGTTATGCAACAGTGGGCAGAGTGCCAGGTGTGATTCGTTCGTATGGCATCGGGCGCAGATTGAAAAAAGTGGGCCGTTCATCAGGGCTGGCATGGGGAACGGTTGAATCAATCCACACCGATATTGATGTCAGTTACGGGAACTACGGAGGTCTGGGGACCGTCCGTTTTCAGAATCAGACGGTCATCAGAAGTACGGTTCCGATCTCCTTGCCTGGAGATTCTGGCTCTGTTTGGCTGACTGCGGGAAACTACGCTGCAGCTGTGAATTTCGCTGGTTCAGCCAATGGCAGGCTCTCGATTTCGTATCCGGTTGTCTGGGCATTGCAAGCGTTTGGAGTCGGGGTAGCAAGAGCAGCCGGGAGAACTGGCAGGTCAGTTGCCAAAGCCAAAGGAGTCAGGAGAAACAACGCTCGTACTAGACCGCTATCTGCCACTGAGTTAAGCCGTGTCCAAACAAAAAAAGCTGCCTCCAAAAGGCAGCCGGGCAAGAAAAAGACGAATAGATAATAGCGTTAGGAAACTTCTTCGGCTAACTGATCCAGTACGTGGAGAATGCGTTGTGAGATATCTTCTAGCGTATCAAACGTAGCTTCTGCTTCCTCTAGTTTTCCTTGCTTGACGAAGTGGTAAATCCGTCGAACAGTTTCGTGGAACTGTCGATGAGGCGCATCTAATTGCTTGAAAGAAGGCAAGGTGCTCAATGATGGATTGTTCAAGGCTTCGACATACCAAATCCCCAAGCGGCATTGATGATGGTCGACGAGTTCTTTTTCATCAATGTGGTGATACCCAAGCATGAAGTTGTACAGCCACCATCTCCATAAGAGATGGTCAGTTTTGACGATTCGCAAGTAATGCTTGGTCTTTAACTGGCTCGTTTGCGTGATGCTCAGCTTGTGCAGGCTGTTAATGCCGGCGCCAACATCATAGACGTTTTTACCTGCATTCGAGACGTGCGAAGAGACTTGCTCCATATTCGTCTGGACTTGCGATATGCGCATCGAAATATCATCTGTGGCAGCAGACTGCTCTTGTGCCAATGCTGCGATGTGTCCGGTCGAATGTCCGACAGTCTCAATATTTTGCACAATATCTCCTAATATCCCAATCGCATCACGTGTCTGAATCACTTTATCGCTAAAATGGTCGCTCATGAGAGTGGCCGTTTCTTTTACCTGGACAGCTTCATTCTGAACATTGTTGATTGTGGCTGTAATGCTTTGAACAGATTGCTTGGTCTGTTCAGCGAGCTTTCGTACTTCATCTGCCACGATAGCAAAGCCGCGCCCGTGTTCGTTTGCTCGCGCTGCCTCAATCGACGCATTCAATGCAAGAAGATTGGTTTGATCGGCAATATTGCGTATGACTTGGACGACCTGGGAAACTTCTGCAATGGATGTCACTAGCTGCGAAATTTTCGTTTGCATCTCTTGGAATTCATCTGCCATGGAAAGAAAGCTGGTCAATGACTCTTGGATAATATCTTTGCCCATCGTCGCTTGCTCGATTGTAGTGGAAGCACTCTCTGCGACAGAGACGGCTGATTGAGCCACTTTTTGCACAGATTCACTTAGTTGCTCGGCAGCAGATCCCACATTGCCAGCTTCCTCAGTCGTATCCTCAAGCGTGTCCAGCACATGCTTGAATTTATCGATTTGAATCACTAGCTCCAGAACTTCGCCCAGGCGATCAATGACTTTGTAATCATTATCCTCCTGATACGATTGGAGGACGATCTGCGAATCAAGCGTGATGATCTTCATGAGTGCCAATAGGACAGAAGATAGTTCTTGAGGACGTTTCGAATAGGTGTTAATGATTGCGGGAATCAAAAATTCATAGACCCGCAAGTAAGAGCCCGTATACCATTCTGGCGCAAGTCCAATTTTGCTGTGGACCTCTCCGATTTTCTTACGCCCGGCTACATAGGCGTCGTCTAGCTTGCCATGTGGAAGCGATTGCAAATAGTGACGAAAGGATACGGCCAATCGATCAACCGTCGTATGCGTTTCGATGATCTGCATAAGATGGGAGTATTGGCAAAGCATGTGGTAATGACGCTCTGTAATGGCCTCTAGGTGTTCTGTTAGGAGTGGTTCAATTTGTTTCAACCGATCAAGGTCTGTCTGACTCATTTGCAAAAAATGAACTTTCCCCTGTAGCTGATCGGGCATTTGGATATCGCTTTTTTGAATTGAGGCGGAAACGGTTTGAGCGCCACGCTTACCAAACATAAAATCCCTCCATATTTTTACGAAAAACGGGCCTATTCATAAAAGGAATAGGCCATAAGTGCTTTTTAGATTATAGCACTGACGTATGGAGCTGAATCTTTGGAACTATTGTGATTTTGTGAAAAGTATATGAAGAAATGGGCAAAGTCATCAATTATTCAAAAAAGGTCATGTGATGCTTTTCGTCCCGGTAATAAGCAAGACGGTCCTGGAGAGTGCCTGTATGTAATTCGAACTTATGCCCATCAGGGTCGGTGAAATAAATGGAGCGTTTATCCCGCTCCGAACGATCCCGTCCATGCAAAATGGTAACGCCATGCTTTTCTAAATGAGCATACCACTCATCAAATGACTCTTCTGTGATAGTGAAGGCCATGTGTGTATAAGATTCAGTAATTTCATTGCGTGGGATGCCTGGTTCCTCATTAAGCGCCAACCAGTAGCCATTTAGCTCAAAGTAAGCCAGCTTGCGACCTCGTACAAGTGGTTTAGCATGCAGTACATCCCGGTAAAAACAAAAAGATTTCTCCAGATCTGAGACAGAGAAAAGCAAATGATTCAATCCTTGGAGTTGCGGCAATACGTCCCCCACCTTTTTAGCAGTAATCTTGCAACTATTGCTATTGTATGGGGAAAACAGGCAAACCACCAGTCTATCTCGGGTCTGCCTGCAATTTGTTTAGGATTGACTTTGTTGAGCTTGCGCTTGAGTTTGCAGCGTGGATTGTACTTGGGATACCATCGTTTGCGCTTGGGCAATTTCCTGAGACGCTTGCTTCAAGGCTTCTTCGGCGAGCTGTGGATTGGCTGCAGATTGCTCGATGGCTTGCGTAATCATATTTTTTGCCAGCGTGGTGGCTACCTCTGCTTTTTTAAGCGAGTCGGTGTTAATTTGGCTAGGCATGATGTACCTCCTGCGGATTTCGATGATGGGAACACCGTATTAATTTGCCCCGCACGCAACGGTTTATGTATATGGATACGCGTCCAACCGTTTTCCTCCCGCGATGCATAGTCTGACAGGAGGAGGGACGTCAGATGAAAAAGCAATGGGTGCAAGTCATTCGATTGGCAGAGCAGGCTTTCTTTACGATTATCTTTTCCGCGCATAAACGGGTGGGGGATCGCGGAATCATTTTGCCAAAGCGGTTCAATTCCAAGTTGAAAATTCGCCGTTTCTTGCAAAAATTCATGACCCCTTGTCTGGCAAATCGAGTGATCGGCAATCTTGATTTGCGGCGAATAAATGGACGGCTCGCGATCCCTGTAGGGGATACGATAGGGGCGCCACCGATTGTAAAGTCAAAGGTCCTGTCTTCGGGTAGCAGATGTGCGACGCTTGTGGTATGGTTTGCCTTCGATCCAAGTGATCAATTTTTCCGTGTGTACCAGTTGAAAAAGCTTCCGAGTGGGCGGTGGATCGTTGTCGGGCGTCATCCGCTGGACTATCCGTTTAACCTTCCGCAGGATTTTCGAAAACGACAAATACCATGTGGGAAAATCTGTACACCATGGAGAGGGAAGTTAAAAACTAGGAAAAAATGACTATATTCCAAAAAAATCCGGTATTGCTATTGGTTCAATTTGCCTGTATAGTATGTAAGTGTTGCAATACTTATCGGAAATTGTCGAATGAGAGAAGGTCCGATATTGCTGGCAATCGGGAAGTAGCTCAGCTTGGTAGAGTACTTGGCTTGGGACCAAGGGGTCGCAGGTTCGAATCCTGTCTTCCCGACCATGTTTTATTTTGAATAGGCCGGTATGGCGGAATTGGCAGACGCGCGCGACTCAAAATCGTGAGGGAAACCGTGGGGGTTCAAGTCCCTCTACCGGCACCAGCAATCTATACATATGGTTTTCGTTATAAGGTGGGGAACAGTGAGTAGGCCTGTTTCTCACTTTTTTTTTTGTACTTAAAGTCATTGTCAATTATTCCGACAATAGATAGGGAAGAACACCTGAAAGCATCAGGACAGACAGAGTTGCCAAAGGGGAGACGACAGTGATTAAGGTAATGATAGTGGAAGATGAAAAGCCTATCCTCGATCTCATGAAGCATGTAATAGGGCAAAACGATCACTATACCATCGTCGGAGCTTTCACACATCCACTGGAGGCGTTAGCTAGTCTATCCGATCTGTGTCCTGATGTTGCATTTTTAGATGTCGAGATGCCGAAAATGAATGGACTTGAGCTTGGATCCAAAATAAATGAGTTGTCTGAGCACACAAAGATTATTTTTACGACTGCCTATAAGCAGTACGCTTTGGATGCGTTTAAGGTGTACGCGTTTGACTATATTTTAAAACCGGTTACGCCTGCGGCCATTGAACGAGTGACGAATCGGTTAGTGAAACAGCTGCAAATGACGGCACCGATGAAACAAGTTGAAAAGAACGTGTCCATCCAATGCTTCGGTGGTTTGGATGTTCGTAATGGAAGTGGTGAAGTGGTTCGTTGGCCGACGAAAAAGAGTGAGGAGTTGTTCGCCTACTTTCTCTGCCATCCCAAGCAGGATATCAGTAAGTGGCATCTGACTGATCTGTTATGGCCGGAGATGGACGAGAGCAGAGCCACGCATAACTTGCACAATACCATGTACCGACTGAAGAAAATCATGAAGGAGCAGGAACTCTGCATCGATATACAAAAAACGGGTGAAGGCTATCTATTTCACCCGATGGATCAGACGTACGATTTATTGTCATTCCAGCAATTCGATCTCTCTTCGTTAAAGGATAGGCAAAGCGCAGGGGGAGCCGAAAACTTGTGTGGAATGTACAAGGGGGCCCTTTTTGATCGCAAGGATTTCTTGTGGAAAGCCCCTCTGGAAGAACGGTACCGGAAAAAGTATACGGAGTTGGTGTGCAAACTGGTATCGCTCGACATGGCCTCAGAGGAGTTACCAAGGGCCGTGCGCAGGCTAGAAGAGTACTTGGCGGTGTACCCTTTGCACGAGGAAATGAATGTCGCTTTGATGGACATTTACGCAAGGGGCGAGCAAAAACAGAAAATCGTCCAGCACTATGCCAAATTCGCTGATGCCTATAGGCAAGAGTGGGACATGGAGCCGCCGCGGGAAATAAGCGAGTGGGTATCACGCGTGGCTGGACAGTGACGCAGGAAGATATCATGTGGACCACAGATTATGTGAGAAGTTTGGGAGAAGCTATTGCTATCATTCCTAGAAAAAGGAAGAAGGCGAGTTTCATGCAATTCACCATTATATCTGTGGGAAAAATCAAAAATGATATCTTGCCGCGAGTGGAAGCATACAGCAAACGCTTAGCCGTCTATTGCAGAATGAACATTGTTGAAATTCCAGAAGAAGCTCGAATGGAAACGATGAGCAGCGCTGAGATCGAACAAGTGAGGCAGTCGTTCTCTTTGTCATTGGCGGCTCACTTGGCTTATCAGAGGAAGTCTTAGTCAGGGCTAATGATCGGCTGGCACTTCCGAAAGCATATCCGCATCAGTTGACGCGTTTAGTCGTGTTGGAAGGTTTGTACAGAGCGCTGCGAATCAGCTTGGGAGAGCCACTGCGGTAGTCTAGTTCAACAAGAAGATGATCATTGGAAAAAGGAGTCTCGAAACTATGAGGCTCCTTTTTTTGTACGTAATAGCATTGTGAGATTTTTGTGAGGGGGAAATGGTACTCTTAGAACGAGAAGATCGTACATATTCGAGCTCAGTCGGGGAAGGGGATACATTTTTGGAGCGAAGGAATTTCCTGATGCCTGCCGGGATTGGATTGGTTTTTTTACTTTCCATAGCGGTATTTATCGGGATCTATATACAAACCTTTCCTAGTCGGGACATGCCCATGGCGAAGCGGGGAGTGCTCGATTTGTCGAGCTGGGATTTTCAAAGCCAAGGCTTGGTCAATTTAGATGGGGAATGGGAGATATATCCTGGTGAATTGCTTTCACCTGAAGATTTTCGACGAGGGCAACATGCAAATATCTCGTATCTGGTCGTGCCTGGAACGTGGAAGGGAGACAGTGTCATCGATAGTATCGACCGGAAAGGTGCTGCAACCTATCGATTACATGTAAAGCTCCCAGAAGACAGGCAAATCTACGGATTGAAAACAAAGAGCATTCGGATGTCCCACCGATTATTCCTAAACGGAAACGAAGAAGGTACGAGTGGACATCCTGCCGTAGTGAGTGAAGCTCATCAACCAGGGAATACGCCATATACCGTGTTTTTTTTCGCAGATGACAAGGATCTGGAGATTGTCATTCAAGTGGCGAATTTCATGTTTTTCACCGGGGGGATTGCGAGCTCGATCCAATTGGGCTTGGATGAGGATATTGCCATTCTAAACAGCACCCTGCTCGGCACGGATATTGCTTTTGTGGTAACACTGGGGATCATGGCTGCGTACCATCTTAGCTTTTATTTTCTCCGCATGAGGGAGAGAACTTATTTGTTCAGCGGCAGCTATATGATTGTTCTTGGTATTTATCACATGGTTTTTGGTGAGAAGATGCTGCTGCAGCTTTTTCCTTCGATTCCTTTCACAGTTGCGTACAAGGCACAAGATGCCTCCCTATTTGCGAGCACAATCTTGCTCGCCCTATTTTTCTGTTCCATCGATACGAGGGTTCTATCCCGCAACTGGCTAGTGAAGCTGACAGCGCCCATTTTTCTCTACATCCTTGTCATTCTCGTCTTGCCGTACTCCTTCTATACGAATCTGAAAGGGCCTCTCTTGATTTATGTGCAAATGATTCATTTCTTCATTATGGGTAGGCTGATTTATTTATCTGGCAAGAGTCAGAGGGACTCGTCCGACCGAAAAGAATTGCTGCTTTTCATTGGGGCGAGTATTTCCTTGTCGGTCAGTCTCATTGATGGTCTTTTATACGCAGAAAACATCGTACCCACTGATTTTGCGGGAAAAATCGGCATTCTCTATTTCATTACCTTCATCAACATTCTTTTGGCAGTTCGATTCACGAATGCGTATGAAAAGACAGAAATTCTCTCCCATCAATTGAAGATTTCCAATCAGATCAAAGATGAATTTTTGACGCACACTTCGCACGAGATGAAGACACCGCTGCACGGGATTATCAATATCACGTCCCATTTACTAGAAGATGAGAGTAATATGCTGTCTTCCAAACAAAGACAAAATCTGTGGCTCGTCAAGGATACATCGATTAAGCTGTCTATGCTGGTTGGTGATTTACTCGATGTTACTCGCCTGAAGCATGGGGAGCTGCGCCTTCATTTCTCGATTGTGGATATTAAGGTCATCACTCAAATTGTCTTTGACGTTCTACAGTTCGAACTGCTGGGGAAAGATGTCTGGCTGGAAAATCAGGTCCCTGCTAACATTTGGGTGTATGCAGATGAGAATCGGCTTCGTCAAATCATGTACAATCTCGTACACAATGCCATCAAGCATACGAATGTAGGCTCGATTAAGGTAATGGCGGGCGTGGTGGGGGGGCAGGTTCGTATTTCCGTTGAGGACACGGGGATAGGAATTGCACCGGATAAGCATGAAGCCATTTTTGATTACTTTGAGCAGGTGGATCAGCTATTGCCACAGGATGGGTATACAGGCATGGGTGTAGGCTTATACATCAATCGCAAGCTGGTTGAACTCATGGGAGGAGAAATTTGGGTAGAGAGCTCGGAGCTTGGCAAAGGCACCCGTATGACATTTACGCTGGCGACGGGGCATCAGCAGATGGTCACGCAGGAGCTTGCCGCAACGGCGCAAGAGAGGCAGCGGGAGGTCAGTGAACAGATTCCCCTCAACATTTTGGATGATCACCAATACACCATCATGATTGTCGATGACGAGGCATCCAACATTCACACCTTGCTAAACATCCTTTCTAAGCATCGCTATAATGTGATTTCGGCCTTTTCGGCAAAAGAAGCCATGAAGAAAATCAAGGAGCATCCACAACCTGATCTCGTCATTCTGGATGTGATGATGCCAGGAGTATCGGGGATTGAGTTGTGCCAGCTGTTGCGAACGCAGTATTCGATTCTAGACTTGCCGATCCTGTTTGCATCGGTCAGAGATACCCCTCAAGACCTTGCGCTCGGCTATAGAGCAGGGGCGAACGACTATGTGACCAAACCGTTTGATGCGGAGACACTCATTGCTCGCGTGCAGACACTGATCTCGATGAAAACCTCTATTCAGGAGGCCATTCGCAATGAACATGCGTTTCATCAGGCTCAAATCAAGCCGCATTTTCTCTATAACGCTTTAAGTAGTGTCATTTCTTTCTGTTATACCGACGGAGAAAAGGCAGCGTATCTCATCACTATGCTCAGCCAGTATTTGCGCTATATTTTGGATATGGATCGAACGACGCTGTTCGTTCCGTTATTTCGGGAAATGGAGCTCATCCATGCTTATGTAGAGATCGAAAAGGCTCGTTTTGGGGAAGGCTTCGACTTTGTGTGTCACGTAGATGAAGGGATTCTTGACAAAGAGATTCCTTCCTTGAGCATCCAACCGTTCGTAGAGAATGCGATCCGACATGGATTGTTCGAAAAGGACGAAAAAGGTCACGTGACGCTTACAATTGTGGACGGAGGTCATTACATCAAGGTCATGATTGAAGACGATGGGGTCGGTATTGCAGATGATCTCCTGTATCAAATGTCAAAAGGCGAGAATCAAAAAGGAAGCATCGGCATCCAAAACATCCGCAGACGATTGGATACCATTCCTGGTGCTACCTTGAGTATCACCTCTGAAATGGGAAAAGGGACCAAAGTTGTCATGTACATACCTACCCCTGAGGGGATGCATGTTACAATAGCGTAGTATAGAAGGAAAAGGAGGCGAGAACGTTGAGACTTGCAGGAAAACAAGTGGTTTGCTTCGTCGAAAGTGAATTTGAGGATCTCGAGCTCTGGTATCCGGTGATGAGACTGCGAGAGGAAGGCGCTACCGTCCATTTCGTGGGCCCGAAGGCGAATCACGTCTACATAGGGAAGTACGGTGTACCGTGTGAGGCTGACAAAGCGATGGCAGAGGTCAATCCTGCCGACTATGCAGGTGTACTCGTTCCAGGAGGGTGGGCACCTGACAAGCTGCGCCGCTATCCGGAAGTGCTGTCGTTTGTGGTTGCGATGCACGAGGCGAAAAAACCGATTGGACATATTTGCCATGCGGGGTGGGTGCTTTCTTCTGCAAAAATTTTACGTGGGGTAACCACGACATCGACGCCAGGCATTAAAGATGATATGGAGAATGCAGGAGCGATTTGGGTAGATGAAGAGGTTGTAGTAGACGGTCACATTGTTGGTTCACGTAGACCGCCTGATCTGCCTGCGTATGCCAAAGCGTTTGCTGATTTGCTGGCACAACAGTAAGAAATGATGAAAAGGGCTTGCTCGGGTAAACGGGTAAGTCCTTTCATAGAAGAAAGAATTTTCATTCTAGTAGGGGATGATAAGGTGTTCAAAAATCGGGATCAAGTCCCACCAGGAAATGAAATGGCTAGCAACGCACATCTACCTGAAAATAAGCCTTTCCCACCCAATTCCCACCGAAATATGCCACCCGTTTTACAACTCGCCAAAAAAGTAGGAAACAAGGCAATGACGAAGCTGCTGCAAAATCAAAAGCAATCTTCCATGCCAGCCATCCAAAGGAAACTCCATCCAGACAATCTCAATAAAATGAAAGCGGACAAGCCAGATACATACGGAAAAAAGGATTTCGAAAATGCCGTTGGAGACGACGGGAAATTTACGGATGTGAAAGCGGATAAAGGGCTCCCCACCTTTTGGGGTTTATTAAAAGAAGTGTACGGGGAAGAAAATTTGAATCCATCCGAATTCCATTTTACAAAAGTATTAGGAGATACATGCGATCGTCCCCATTCTGTTACCGCTGAAATCACGAAAAACGGCTGGGATTCTGAACGTGACGCGACAGCGCTAGTATCGGCTATCGGCAATCTTGGTTATGAAGAATCGCTCATACGAGATGGGAATGATAAGCACCGAGTGGCCAGTTACAATGGGGGCCATTTGGTAGGCTATCAGATTCTGCGGGGAGAAAAAGCAGACCAGCAATGGAATGTTGCTCCACAAGATGAGAAAAATAATCGGGAATCTTATAATAATACCATCGAGGTTATGCTGCGTGAGGCAAGCGTCGGAACAAAGTATGAGTACACCGTTGAATTGCAATACGATCAATATAACTTTTCCGTGGATCAGGAACAATTGAAGAAACGGGGCATGTTGAAAGAAATCGACTCGGATAAACCTTGGGAAATTCAGCTTCCTGTAAGAATTCCGTTTAAATGGGATGCGACTGCGATGATGATCAATGACGGGCAATTTGGTTCTCCGACAAAAGGGACAGCTTCTTATGAACAATATTCGCAAACCATGGACGAAACGAATTTAGATTCTACAAAAGCAGAGACCACTGCTAGATACAATCTATGGCTAGAAAATGAGAAAAACGACAAGTCCCTTTTTAAAAAGGATTCCAAAGAGTTTGATGATCTACACTGGGTGAAAAATATTCACTTTTCCATGCATCAAGCACTGCCGACTGATCGAAAGAAGAATAAGAAACCGATCCATTGGAAGGGAGAGGAAAGCAAGAAAACAGCCATCTATGGTGATGTTCAAAAAGGACGGGCTGCAAAGTCTGTGAACGGTTTAGAAAAGGCAGAAAAAATTCTGGAGCAAAACAAACACCTGATCCATGAGATTGAAGCCATTGAAGACGTAAAACAACCAGAAGAATTTGAGCTGTTTCCTAAAAGAGAAATCAATAGACAGATTGGGGATACAATAAAAGGATTCTTTATCACCACATTAGATAAATGTCAGATCAAAAACGAATATCAGCAGTTGCGTGATGCGAATGAAGATTGGTTAGAGTTGTTTTCCGTTCAACGTGAAGAATTGGAAATCTTTGAGTTGGGAAAGGAAACATGGAACGAACTAACCACGAAAATAAATAAAGAGGCGAGTCCGGTACAGATTGAAGAGCATATCCTATCGCTAATGGAACTGAAACGGACCCTCTTAAAATTAAAAGATCATCGAGAAAGTAGACGGTTATATAAGCAAGTCGTAGATACAAACTATCCTGTATATAAAGAGAAACTTGAAGATTGCATGAGTAAATCGAGAGCAGAATATCGGAGATTGGTAGGTCTGAAAGCGAGGGTTGACGAGCTTAGAGATGAAGAGGAGAGTTTGGATAAACAAATAAACGGCCCCAAAAAGAAAGTGAAAAGAGATGATCAAGAAAATAAAAAGATACAAGCAAAAAACCGCATGCAAGTACTCTTGCAAGAATTAGCTGATCTCGAAGAAGAAATTCAAGGACTCGAAACTCTGCAAAATAGTTATAATCGTGTAACGTATGAAGTTTTTTTAAATGGCAGGTGAAATAAGCAAGGGCTGCCTCATAATGCTGAGTAGACCCTTGCTTTTTATGTTGAGAAAGCTTTTGCTACGAACCGGAGTTATTCCGTTTCTTCCACGGCGGATCGCCTAACTCATGAATTTTGTTATTGATTTTAAAAAAAAGATAGGGAATTAAAAACGCCAAGACCGTCCCTGCGAAGGTCAAATAAGGAGGGACGACGCCTAAAAATTTCAACATGGGATCACCTGGTGTTTTGGCGTTCGGTACGGTTGATCGCACCGATATTGCGTAGATAGACCTTTGCTTGAACTGTTATCTCACTTTTTTCATACAGACGTTGCCCTGTTTCCCAATCCTGCCGAATCTTTTTCCATAGCGAAAAATGATGCTGCTTCAGATAGCTGCCAAGTTTGATGACATCCACCTTCATCTGTTTATGGACCTTCTTGATGGTGTCATTACTCATTCGCTCAATTTCTTCGGCAAACACTTGTTCAAGCTTCTCCATCGCAGTGTTATTCAGAGAATCCATTGTGGCGTAAGACTCGGCCAATGTGCCTTCACATTCGATAGTTATCGTGAATTTCATATGCTGCCGATCGCGTAAATCTGCTTCAACGCCATGTTTGATCCCTTGGATGTTCATCGAGACAAGATTGTTTTTTAACTTGCCTTTTACCATACCTCCTTTAACTTTTCCCGTGAGAAAGTTCAGTCCCTCCGTCTCTTCTTCCCCGAGAAAACCTATCAACTGATTGTCTTGGGTAAAAACAGCGGCGCCTGCTAATTTTACCTCTTGCTCATCGGGTCTGATGCGCGGAACCACAAAACTGTGCGGACTGAGAAGCTCCTCATGGACATCGCCCAATCGGACCTCTGGAAGCATGCGGGAATTTTTATTGACGTTTTCTCCAATCGAGTTGACGTAAATAGCGGGCAGCTTCTCTGTTTTTGGTTTGACTTCCAATACTTCTTTGGCGGGACCATTTGAGATAAATACCTTGCTGCTTCGTCTGGAATCTGGATCACGCAGATAGAAATCGAGTGCTCTGGCAAAACCGTTTTTCGTACGGGCAACGTCTTCGGAGACGATCAGGATCTTCATATGCTGATAAAACGGAGTTCTGCTGGTCCGGGTAGCCAATTCGCGGGAAATCTCGAAAAGAGAATCCCCCTCGGATATAAGGTTGTGGTAAGCCTCATTGGCTGTGTTTTGAGCACCGCCGCTTCCTTGGCCGCCGGAGACCAATCCACCGGGGACGACGAATTGATGTGTGACGAGAAAGCGCTCTTTTACTTGAGGTTTGTCTGGAGCCTCTTGTTTGGCTTGCTGCTCGGCTTCTTTCGTACGAGGTTTATCAATTGCTACGCCTACCACAAATCCTCGTTCCTCAATTTGAACCTGATCCCAGCATCCAGCCAGCAAAGTCGATAGAAGCAGGAAGATGCAGAAAGCAGTGAGCTGTCTATTCATGACCCTTTACACCTCGTATGACAGCGATGAGGAGCAGCAAAATCGGACATAAATAGACGACGATCATTCCGAAATAAGTGATGCTGTCTGCAAACGTAAAGAAATCAACCAGGTTTTGCGGGAGCATCGCGACAAAATAAATCATGGGAGAAAGAATGAGCACCCAAATCGTTTTGTGTACCTTGTGGAACATGGATGACAAGTTGAGCACGGTAATATCGAGCCACATCGCACATGTGTTGAAGATCGTCATGATCCAGATAGTAAAGAAAATGGACTCCACCCGTTCAAAAAAGCCGCCGGGGATTTCGACCTCTTTTGCAAGCTCGATGGTTGGATAGGTCAAGTTCGTCGCAACCTCCGCAGAGAATACTCCGATGGCGAACATGTAGATGGTCATGTAGAGCAGAATGGGGATCGAGAGACCTAACGTCACGGCCTTTGCCCCTTCCTGAGGCTTTTTCATCAGCATGGTGTAAAAAAGGATAATCTCAAAGCCAGAATAAGAGAGTCCGACTACTCTGGAGCCTTCCAAGAGAGAGCGCCAGTCTGATGAAAAGAAGGGGCGAATATTTTCGATCTCAAACAACTGGGTAGTAAACAGCAGGACGACGATCATGACGACAAGAACCACAGGCAAAAACAGCAAGTTGAGCCGCAGCATGGCAATACGAGATCCAATCACGGAATATTGAACGATCAAGAGAAAAGAGAGCGTAATTATTTCCACCGGGGTATTGTAGAACAAGTACTGCTTGGCGATGTTTCCGATTGCCCTGATTTCAAACGAGACAAATAGCATCGTGTAAATACAGACGAGAAAGGTCAAGATGTAGGCGATCGGTTTGCTCGCGATGATCGAGCTGTATTCAAAGAAGGTTTGTCTCGGAAACCGAGCAGCCAGCTTGGCAAGCAGCCAGCCAACCAGGCATGCACAAAGACCGCTAATCACGACGGAAATCCATCCATCGAATGCTCCGGTTGCCTTGGCTAAGGAGCGGGGAAAGGTCAGGATGCCGACGCCGATTGTGACTGAGGCAATGTTAATCCCCATATGATTTTTGCTGATCATTTTCTCCGCCAAGGTTTGTGCACTCACTTACGACCCTCCTGTACTCATTCTGTTTTCATCTTTCGTGTGAAGGGCATCTGGTCGGTTTTTCAAAAAGGTAACAGGTGCGCGTAAAATCATATCCTTCCAATCCCTTGGCATCTGTGGAGCAAGAGGCGCCAAATATGGATACCCGATGCTGGTGAGATTGGATAAATGAATCATGATGGCAATAAAGCTTAGCACCACGCCATAAATACCAAAAATAGCTGCCATAAACATGGCGAAAAAACGAATCATCCGAAAGGCGATGGCAAGGTGATAAGCAGGGATGGCAAAAGAAGCGATGGCAGTGAGGGCGACGACGATGACCATGACAGGACTTACGATACCCGCAGAAACCGCTGCGTCACCAATGACGAGACCTCCGACGATCCCGACGGTCTGGCCGATCGGTTTCGGTAAGCGTATTCCGGCTTCCTGTAACAGCTCCATCGTCGTCACCATCATGATCGCTTCTACGAAGGCCGGAAACGGGACCCCATCACGTGTGGCTGCAATCGAGAAGGCGAGATCAGACGGGATCAAGCCAGGGTGAAAGGTGACGAGAGCGACATAGAAAGCGGGCGAATAGACCGCCAGAAAGGCTGCCAAATACCGCAACAGCCTAGCTAATGAACCGACAATCCAACGCTCGTAGTAATCCTCTGGTGAATGCAGGAGCAAACCAATCGTCACAGGCAAAATGAGCACCATGGGAGTGCTGTCCACCAATATCGCAATGCGGCCTTGAAACAATGCTCCACTGACTTTGTCGGGACGCTCCGTGTTATGAATCTGCGGAAAAGGCGACAGAAAATCATCTTCAATCCATTGCTCGATAAAACCGGACTCTTCTACCTCGTCCACATCGATCGTAGAGATTCGCCGCCTCACTTCATTTAGTAATTCTGGATCAGCGATGTTTTCAATGTAGGCGATGATCACATCTGTTCGGCTGCGTCTGCCTATGATGGACCCTTCAAAGCGCAGGTTTGGGTCTTTGATACGTCTGCGTATATGAACGGTGTTGTCCCGGATACTCTCCGTAAAGCCGTCCCGCGGACCTCGCACCAAGCCTTCGGAGACCGGCTCTTCAATGGAGCGAGTTTTCCATCCCTTGCTGTCGACAATAATGACTTCGGTTGATCCATCTACAAAAATGGCTGTATCTCCGGAAAGAATGCCTTCGAGTATTTTTGTCAAATCCGTTGCTCTCGATATTTCAACGACAGAAAGGACTTCCTCATAGAGCATCCGGACAATCTCATCTGGTTCAGTCGGCACCACTTTGGAAGCAGTCGAGATCATCAACTGGATTTGTCCGAGGACTTGCGTATCCAGCATATCGCAGTTCGCCAATCCATCAATCGCAATAACGGCACAGGAATGATTGGTGTTGCCGATCGTAAAGGAACGAATTAATAAATCGTGTGGACTGCCCAGCACGGCCTTAAACGTCTCCGTGTTTTGCTGCAAACTAGTCGATAGCGTAAGCGCAGGATCATTTCGCTGTTGTAAACGTTGCGCGATAAGAGAGGGAGTTTTCTTTTGGCGGCGCTGGGACAAAAATCTGCGCATCATTTGAAGTTCCTCCCGTTCAGAATGCGAATATCATGTTAGTGCGATTTTTTCCAGATGAGAGGAAAATTATGCGGAAGAATAGGCGAATGCTAAATCTTTCATAGTTTTGAATTGAACTCATCTGTGACCTATGTTACATTCGGCATGGTAGAATAGAGAGTAGTAAAAGGAAGTTCAACAGGTATTAGTAGAGAGAGTAGGAATGATGGAGAAGGGTGGAATAGAAGTGCTTGACAGTCAAGTATTGATCCGGGAAACGGACTTTTCCCGACTGGCACATACATGGGAAGAACTCGCGGATGAAATGAAATCGCAGGGAGACGAAACCACGCCACACAAGCTCATTCAACTGGCCGCGAAAACAAAGCGCGCTGAGTTGAATATTGCGTTTTGCGGACATTTTTCTGCTGGAAAATCAACGATGATTAACACGCTTCTGGGTGTCAATTTGCTGCCGTCCAATCCGATTCCGACTAGTGCGAATGTCGTCAAGATTCGCGGCGGAGAAAAAGCGGCTCGCGTCTTCACCATGAACAGCGGAGTCCTTACATTTGATCCAGATACGGAGATGGAGAAGCTCAAGCAGTTTGCTGTTGACGGAGATACGGTAGAATCTGTAGAGGTTTCCTATCCGGGAACATTCCTTGACGAATACGCCAGCTTGCTCGATACCCCGGGCATTGACTCCACGGATGCGGCACACAAAATCGCTACAGAATCTGCGCTGCATTTGGCTGACGTCGTCATTTACATGATGGATTATAACCATGTTCAAGCCGAAGAGAACTTCAACTTTACGAAGACGTTGAAGGACCGTGACAAGCCAGTCTATCTGGTTGTGAACATGATCGATAAACATATTGATTTCGAATTGGATTTCGATAGCTATAAGGAAAGTGTCGAGGAAGCATTTGCGACCTGGAACATTCATCCGGATGGTATTTTTTACACGTCGCTTGCAGAACCAGATCATCCTGAGAACATGTATGCGGAATTTAAGGGCATGCTTGCACAGTTGATCGCTGATCGTGAAAAGCTGGTTGGCACGAGCGTCCGCAGTGCTGCCGAGCATTTGATCGACGAACACATCCAAGTAGTAAGAACAAGCCAGGCAGATCAACGCCAGCAGTGGGAAGCCCAGCTGGATGGTCTGGAAGTAGACGGCATTGACAGTCGTAATGTAGCGGCTGTACAGGAAGCGCTTGAGCAGGAGGAAGCGACAGCAGCGGCTCTAGAGCAGCGTGCTGAGGATGCCCGAATGCAGATGGAAAAAGAGCTGAGTGTACTTTTGGACAATGCTCGTTTGACTTATTTCAGCACGAACGAAGCAGCACGAAGCTACCTGGAGAGCCGCAAGCCGGGCTTCAAGGTGGGGTTGTTGTTTGCAGGCAAGAAGACAGAGGAAGAACGCGCACGTCGCGAAGAAGCCCTTCTCGTCGAGTTCCGCGAAAAAGTGGCGGGAAATCTCGACTTCCATTTCAAAGAATGGCTCGGCAAGCAGCCGCAAGTGTTTGATTTGCGGAGCGAAGAATATCACGCTAGCGTTCACGCGACCAAGATCGAGATTACGGGCGAGTTCCTGAGCAAGCACATCAAAGAGGGTGCGGCTTCGAGTGAGTACGTCCTGAACTACTGTGCGGATATTTCCAGCGGGATGAAGCTGGAGTACAGACGCGTGGGCCTGTCCTTCATTGCACAAGTGGTTGAGATGATCAAAGAGCAGGTGCGTGTAGAAAGTGCGGCTCAAGGTGAGCGCCTTGGCGTATTGCGTGAAATGGCAGCGCTGCATCAAAAGCTGACAGGACTGGCAGCGAGAGAAGAAGAAACCAAGGGTCGTCTGTTGGCGATTATGCGTGGAGGAGAACAAGTAGCATGAATCAACTACGAGACAAACTAATTGCGGCAGCAGAGCGTCTGCGACGCGCAAGTGAAGAAGTCGTTTCCGTACCAGGAATGCAAGCACAGGCACAGGCGATGCTGGATCGAGCAGATCGTCTGACTGCCAATCGTTTTACCGTTGCACTGTTTGGCGCTTTTAGCGCGGGAAAATCCTCGTTTGCCAACGCCTTGATGGGCGATCTCGTGCTGCCTGTATCGCCGAATCCGACGACAGCAGCGATCAACAAAATTATGCCGCCTACGGATGAACGCCCGCATGGAACTGTGCGTGTCGTTTTAAAGGAGCGCGAAGCAATCGAGCAGGATGTTATCCGTTCACTCGCTGTGTTTGGACTGATTGCATCTGATCTGGATGGGGCATTGGCTGAGCTGGGCAAGATCGACGTCGCCCAAATCCCGCCTACAGCAAAGCCTCACTACACCTTTTTGAAAGCTGTTACAAAAGGATTGCCAGAAATGGCTGCTCATTTGGGTGGAGAACTGCTGGTGGATATGCAGGCGTTCAAAGGCTTTGTAGCCAAGGAAGAAAAAGCTTGTTTTGCGGAATACATCGAGCTGTTCTATTCCTGCCCGCTGACAGACCAGGGCATCGTACTCGTCGATACGCCTGGTGCGGATTCCATCAATGCGCGTCACACAGGTGTGGCGTTTGAATACATGAAAAACGCGGATGCCGTGCTATTTGTGACGTATTACAACCACGCCTTTGCACAGGCTGACCGTGAATTTTTGCTGCAAATGGGGCGCGTCAAGGATACATTTGAAATGGACAAAATGTTCTTTATCGTCAATGCTTGTGACCTCGCAGCAAACGATGAGGAATTGCAGGGCGTGATTACCCACGTAGAGAAAAACCTTCTCTCGTGCGGAATTCGCCTCCCACGTATTTATCCGGTGTCCAGCCAGACTGCTCTGTTGGCACGGATGCACGAAAAAGGCAAGCTGGCAGCTTCTGCGGAGAAAGTATACCGCCAGCGCACGAATACGGCTGAAGGCGAGCCGCTGATGCCGGCAG
>NZ_AKIX01000041.1:0-59568 GCF_000282075.1 Brevibacillus sp. BC25 | reverse complement strand
ATTCTCCCAAGCCTGTCGCGCTGAATTTCGTCGGGTCTAGGTTTTTGTTTTCCAGAAGCACCTTCAAGAAGTTAACCGAACGTTTGGCACTGAGATCCCAGTTGGACGGAAACTCTGCACGGCGAATCGGCACATTGTCCGTATGGCCAGTTACAGTTACTTTTTTCGGGTGAGGCACCAGCATCGCTGCCATTTCAGACGCAAGCTTTCTCGCTTCCGGTTTCAGATCAGCTTTACCGGAGTCAAACAGCGCATTGTCCAAAATGGTGATCAGCAGTCCTTCTTCGGTCAGCTTGGTCTGGAGCTTGTCCTGCAGCTTGTTTTGCTGAATGTATCCGTCCAGCTTTGTCTGCAGCTTTTTCAAGTCCTCTGTTTCTTTGCGGACCGCTTCTTCCAGACGCTTTTCTTCTTCTGTCTTCTGTTTTTCTGCTTCCTGCGCGCCTTTGTGCAAGGTTTGTTGCTGAAGTTCTGGGTCTAGCGGTACCGGGCTTGGGTAGTTCATGACTCCCACACCGCCGTTGATTGCAACGTTGAAGGACCGAACCATTTGGTCGAACTTCTTCGCATCCATCTCGCTAGAGGCGAACAACACAATAAACAAAGCGAGCAGAAGGGTGAGCAAGTCCGCGTATGGAATTAGCCAAGACTCGTCCATATGCTCTTCATGATGAGCATGTCTCTTTGGTCGCTTAGCCATTTACCGCAGCTCCTTCCTCCCTCTTCTCTTCCTTCATTTCTTCTTTCATTTCTGCACGCTCTTGGTATGGAATGTAAACCAGCAGCTTTTGTTCAATCGCAGTCGGGGATACGCCCGCTTGAATGGAAAGCAATCCTTCGACCATGATTTTTTTGATTTCGATTTCTGCCTTTGATTTCCGTTTGAGCTTGGTCGCGAACGGGTGCCATAATACGTAACCCGTGAAAATACCGAGCAAGGTAGCTACGAACGCCGCCGCAATCGATATACCCAATGCATCGATGTCACTCAAGTTACCCAAGGCGGCAATCAGACCGACAACCGCACCCAATACCCCGAGAGTCGGAGCGTAGCTTCCCGCTTGGCTAAAGACGAGTGCCCCTGCCTGATGACGCTCTTCAATGGCGTGAATTTCTTCATTCAGAACATCGCGAACAAAATCTGGTTCCCCACCATCAATGATCATCTTCATGCCGTTACGCAGAAATGGATCTTCAATCTCATCAGAAGTGTTTTCCAGTGCAAGCAATCCTTCGCGACGAGCGATGGAAGCCCAGTTCATAAACTGACCGATCAATTCTTTTTTTTCAGGGAGCTTTTCTTCTTTAAATATTATCTTGAAAAGAGCAGGAATACGTTTGATTTCCGACATAGGAAATGCGTTACAGATAGCAGCAACAGTACCTACGATGATGATCATAAATGCTGCTGGATTCAGTAATGCCATCGGACTCGCATGCTTCAAGATCATCCCGACCACTACTGCAACAATACCCAAAACTATACCTATCAAGGTAGACTTTTCCATCGTGACACTCCCTACTTCCATAATCGAAATCTATCTATATATGGTTTCGGAATTTTTGCCCTCACTTGTGAGGCTTTTTGAAAAAAACCACTCATCCAAAAGACTGAACGAGTCCAATCATGACCAAAAGTCCTAGGATGAACGAAAAAGTCGCGGATCGGGCATGACCATCTCCATGGCTTTCGGGGATGAGCTCCTTGTAAACGATAAACAACATCGCGCCTGCGGCAAAGGAAAGCCCATATGGCACCAGCCCTTGAACCACAGAGGTCAGGTAATAGCCACAGATCCCAGAGACGATTTCGACTGCTCCGGTCATCGTAGCCAAAATAAACGCCTTGAGACGACTGACCCTTTGATTAATCAGGAAGAGAGCGACCAGGAAGCCTTCTGGTGCATTTTGCAGACCGATTGCAAAAGAAATCAGGCCACCCAAGCCGGACTGTTCACTCGAATAGCTCACGCCAACGGACAAGCCCTCTGGAATATTGTGCAAGGTAATCGCGGACAAAATCAGCAGCGATTGCGAGTCCATCGAAATATTGATTCTCGTATGCTCCAGATCGATATGCGGGACGATGCTTTCCAACACCGTAAGCATCAATGTCCCGGTAAGCACTCCCAAACAAACGATAATAAATGGCGCGCTATGAAGTGCCTGTGGGATCAGACTGAATGTCGATGCAGCCACCATAATTCCAGCCGTAAACGCCAGCAATATATCCCGCCATCGATGTGATACCGACTTGAAAAAAAGGATAGGCAAGGCGCCCACTCCAGTAGCCATGGCAGAAAGAAAGCTACCTATCAGTAGTTGTTCCATGTGTGTTCCTCCACGTAATAATGCCGCTCTTCAGATGATACCATTTAGGTTCACAGTAAAGATATCCGGAACAAACGGCCTTCTACTATCATATTTCCCGAATGGATACGGTACGCCTTTTTGTTAGGCCTTTTTTGTTAAGCGGATCACACCTAGTAAATCGATTTTTTGTCTTGTTTTTTCATGATACAGCCACTTTTCCTGAACATGATCCACAAATAAAATTCCGTCTAAATGGTCGATTTCATGCTGCATACAAACAGCAAGGAATCCGTCTGCCGTAAGGATCATTTCCTCACCTTGTCTGTTCAACGTCTTTACCATTACATGCTCGGCCCTCTTTACATTGCCATAGTAACCCGGAAAAGATAAGCAAGCTTCCATTCCGATTTGTTCGCCACTCTTTTCTATGATTTCCGGATTAATGAGCTCAATTAATCCATCTCCGCAATCCATGACAATCACTCTGCGAAGAATGCCTACTTGTGGTGCGGCAAGGCCAGCACGGCCGTCCGCGGCATATAAGGTTTCAGCCATCTCATCCAGTAGCTTGAACGTTTTCGCATTCAGCTCATCCACTGGCTTGGCTACTTTGCGCAAGATCGGGTCTCCAAAAGGCAAAATCTGTTTCACTGCCATCTTTTTATGCTCCCTTCACTCTATTAGGCGGTGTATATGCCCACAGATCATTTGGTGTACACTCCAGAGCTGTACAGAGTGCATCAAGTGTCTCGGCTTTCATTTGCTTGGGTTGACTGGTTAGTAAAGCACTGATGGAGGCTGGAGACAGACTGTAATTTGCTTTCTCTTTCAACAGCCTTGCTAAAGCGGCTCCCGTCCAAACTCCTCTTTCTGCCATTACTTTTCGCAACATCCAGACAAGCATCTTTTCACCCCTCAAAAATTTCGGTATTAACTAATTTTATTAGGCAACACCTAATATACCATATTTTTCATACAGAAATACAAAAACGCCAAAAACTTGGCGTTTTTGACGTTCTACGTTTCCGATCGATATGTTTTTCCCAACTGATCACTCAGACCAAAATAATGGCGGAAGTTGTAAATCAGCGGATTCCATGCTTGAGGATTCACGTGATGAGCACTTTGGACAATCTGTTTGTCTGCATGGACGTGACGCACCTCTGTCTCCACAATCGCAAACATGTCAGCATATTCCGGAAAACGGATTGTGCGGACGACTGCTTCGAGTTGAAGCGGGCATTCTCCCACTCGCTTTGGACGAACGCTATCAGAGTCAACAGGAGTCAACCTGGCTGCCTGAAACTTATCCGCTTCAAAACGGAAGCCCAGTTCTTTTTTATAGGCGGGTACGGGATTGCGGCCTGTTAGCGGAGCCAATGATTCTACTTGCTGCCACATGGAAGCATCCGGCAAATTGATGACACACTCCGGCCGCTGACGCAAATTTTCCAATCCATGCGAGCCAAACCCGAGTCCCAGAATGACATAATTCCCTAACGCCCATGACGATGAAATGGGACTGATATTCGTTGTTCCATCTTCATTTTCAGTCGTCAACAGGACGACGGGAGTTCCGTAATACAAAATCTTCGGTTGGATGATTGTATGGCTAGTCATGAACATAGCCTCCTTTGACTAGAATCACTCTTGCTATGACTCATTCTAGTCGAGGATTATTTCCATCGCGCTCGAAGTATGAATGTATGCTTACCTCCGCATATTAGCGTGCACCTGCTTTTTGTAGGATTTGTACTATCTCGTGATAACCTCGTTCTTTTGCACGATACAGAGGTGTTTTTCCTTCGCTATCCGGGATGTTCACATCAGCGCCGTGGTCGATTAACAGTTGGACCATCTCTTGTTGTTTTTTTCCACCATCGTTCAATACGATCGCTTCCATCAATGCTGTCCAGCCTGGATTGTTCACATGGTTGACGTCTACATCGGTCCGGGTAAGAAGTTCCTTTGCTACTTCCACATACCCATGTTCTCCCGCTGGAATCAAAGGTGTTCCTCCAAAGCGGTTGTAAATCTTCGTATCTGGACCTGCATCGATAACCAGCTTCAAGATTTCTAGGTATCCTTCTGCTCCCGCATACAAGAACGGATTATCTTGCCGGTCGTCCTGAATATTGATGTCAGCTCCTGCTTCAATAAGGACCTTTACGGTTTCCACATGGTTACCGTGTGTAGCCGCCATCGCCGCTGTTCTACCACGATCATCCTGTGTGTTTATCTCAGCCCCTTCTGCCAGGCTCGCCTTGACTTCATCGGTTTTGCCCTCAGCTGCTGCGGAGAGCAGTTTTTTGTTCAGTTCTTTTACTTCTTCTTGAGATAGAGTTGGTTTTTTCCCTGGTTGGGACTGTTGCTGCGGTGGCTGTGGTGTTGCTGGTTGTTGCTGCTGCTGCTGTGCGGTCGTTACAGCCGGAGCTGTTGTGGACGGTTCATCCATGCAGCCAGTCAACAGCACTCCGAATGGGATTGCAGTGAGAATGAGTTTGTACATTTGGCACGTTCCTCCTTCATATGTCATTGAGATATAGGCCTAAGCCCGGTTGCGTACCGAGCTTAGATTGCCTGTTAAGGGTTTCGTTCGTGATTATTTTGTCGTGAAGGTAAGTCCTGCCCATTGCCCTACAGGAGTAACGGAATACAGGGTGTTTGGTTCTAATTTGCCGCCGTTCATAATCTCAAAGATTCCCGTAGCGCCTTTGCGTGTTGTTACCTTGTATTGGGCAACAAGCTCTGTCCCATCTGGTGCTGTAAGTGTGATTTGGCGGAAAGCAAACAGTTCATCACGCGGGTCTGTGCTGAGTCTTACCTCCAGCGTAGTTTCGTTTACTTCTTTTACAGAGCGAATCGTAAGCGGATTGATCGCTTTTGCAGTGAACTTGGCATCTTTAATATCGGCCCAATCAGATGTAACGGTGTATTCTACGCCTGGAATCAGTGTCTCCCCTGCTGGCAAACGGAATTTTGGCTCCTGTCGACCATCTGTGGCTTGTGTAAATGGAACGTACGTTGCTACGATTGGCTCGCCACCCTCTGGCGTGATGTACACTTGTGCCATTCTCAGAGATGAAATGATCTCATAGCTCTTTCCACGGTAGCGATTGTTTTCATCCAATACAAAATCCAGACCATTTCGTTTCCCGACATTAGACGCAATCACATTTTCATAGTCCGTTACGCCAGCGCGCAGGCTTGATTCGATCTCAATCGTATCGTACGCTACCTGACGGGCTTCGACCATGTCCAGCCTATCGCTGTTTGTTTCAAAAGTGCCTGCCTCATCTTCTTTGTATGTCAACGTGTAAGTCATGTCGGAAGCCTGAGGAGTCGTTGGAACCAAGTAGGTCGCGGTTGTCCCTGTTTTTAACTGCGGGATATTGCGAATCGTCAAACCGTTATCAAATTGGAAATTTTCCTGTGCTTGCGCAAGCGCCAGATCTTCTGTTACGAGTGGAGCAGAGAAGGTAACTTCCAATGTGATCGGATTGAGCGACTTGATGCTACGTACTTCTGCATTTTCATCTGGTTGGGCATCCGTTGTAACAGACACGTTTCGCGCCGTAGCCCATTCTCCTACTGGTCTCACCTGATAGGTTACATTTGAATCCAGCTCTTCGCCGTTCATGATTTCAAACGTTCCCGTTGCTCCTTTGCGCGTCGTAAATTTGTATTGGGCAACCAGCTCTGTTCCATCTGGAGCTGTCAACGTGATGCGGCGGAGTGGAAAAATCTCTTCACGTGGATCGCGTCGCAGTGTGACATCGAGTGTTGTTTCACTTGTAGCTTCTACAGCCTGGATGGTAAGTGGATCAATTTCTTTCGCCGTAAAGGTAGCGTCTCGGAAGTCAGCCCAGTCAGCGGAAACCGTATAAGTGACACCCGGGTCAAGCTGCTCTCCCTCTGGCAGACGGAATTTCGGTTCTTGACGACCATCCGTATTCTGGGTGAACGGAACATAAGTAGCGATGATCGGCTCACCGTTTCTTGGTGTCAGAGTTACTTGTGTACCGCGCAAGGAAGAGATGATTTGGTACTCCTTTCCTTTGTAACGGTTGTCCTCATCCAGCTCAAAGTCTAGACCGCCTCGATTGCCTGCGTACGCTTCGATTATATTCCCGTAGTCTGTTACGCGGTCACTCAGGCGCGACTCTAGCTCAATCGTATCATTGTCTACTTGACGTGCCTCTCTCATATTGATTTGTTCTGTGTTGGCTGTGAAAGTGCCTACTTCCTCGCCTTTGTAGCTAAAGGTATACGTCGTTCCTTCCTCTTGCGGGGTAGTAGGTACGATGTAGGTAGATTTGAATCCCGTTTTTAGCTGTGGAACATTTCGAATGGCTAGGTCGTTATCAAATTCGAAGTTTTTCTGTGCGTTGTTGAGTGCCACTTCTTCTGAGCTGAGCGGCTCTGCAAAGGTGATCTCTAGTGTAATGGAATTCAGAGACTTGATGCTCGTCACCTCAACAGCTTCGCTTTCGTCCTGCTTCTCATGAGAGGCTGCTCTCGCTACTGTATCCATGTTCAGAACGTTGAAAGGAACCGCTACCCCTGTTCCAAGCATCGACGCGAGTATAAGTAGTGAGAGGTGCTTTTTCGTTTTCTTCATACGATCATCTCCTTGTCTACGATGGGGGATCAACCCTCTGAAACTATCGTAGTCGGTAGAGATAAACTCCTACTAAACTTGTTCTTAATGAACTATTTCGTAAAGATTAACTTTTTCTAAAAAAATGACAGTGGACAGAAGAAAAAACAAAAACGCCAATCACTTTGGCGTTTTTGCGTTCGTTTGTACAGTATATGCCTACACCTTAAATCGGCGAATCATGTGCTGTAGTTCTTCTGCCATATCGGAAAGAGCTGTCGCTGACGAAGCGATTTCCTCCATAGAAGCGAGCTGCTGCTGTGTAGCAGCGGAAACGTTTTGCGTGCCATCAGCAGTCAAGTCGGAAACTTCGCTGACCAGCTCCATCGCTTGTACGACTTGTTCGGAATGGGCTGATACTTCCTGGGCAGATGCAGACACGTCGTGAATCTTATCGGCTACTGTGCTAATCGAGTTCTGAATTTGACCGAAAGTTTCGCCTGCACGATGAACAACGCGAATTCCTTCCTGCACTTCCCGTGTGCCTGTTTCCATCGATTCGACCGCGACTTTTGTATCTGTCTGGATCGTACTGATCAACTGCGCAATTTTTTGGGCGGACTGTGCCGATTGCTCTGCCAGCTTCCGTACTTCATCTGCAACAACCGCGAATCCACGGCCGTGCTCTCCTGCGCGTGCTGCTTCAATCGCTGCATTGAGGGCGAGCAGATTGGTCTGATCTGCAATGCCTGTAATGACCTCGATGATCTCTCCGATTGCTTGAGAATGATTGCCCAGACCGTCTACCACTGCTGCGAGCTCACGCATGGAGGTGTGAATCGTATTCATTTGTTGAACGGCTGCCTGGATCGACTGGTTCCCTTCTCCTGCCATGTTGGCGACTTCGCTCACCATATTGGATGTTTGCTGTGCGTTATTTGCGATTTGACGAATTCCTCGTGACATATCATCAATGGATTTCACGCCATTGTCTACACTCGCTACCTGGCGATCAACGCCTGCTGCCACTTCTTGAACAGTAACAGCAATCTGTTCAGTGGCCCTGCTCGTCTGATCTGCACTGGCCGTCAATTGCTCAGCCGATGCGGCTACCTGCTCGGAAGTTCCGCCTACCTGACGAATGACCGTAGTTAAACTGCTAGTCATCTCATTGAACGAATTCGCCAGATCCAAAATCTCGTCACGACTTTTGACAACCAATGGTTCCACACGTAAATCACCATCAGCCACTTTCTTCATCTCTTCCATCAAACGCACGATCGGTCGACGGATACTTGACGTCAGTACGACAGCTAGCGTCACACACGCAATGATAGAGATAACCAAGATAATATTCAGGTCCCGCTTGACTGACTCATACAGTTCCGCACTTTCCGTGCCAGCGCGCTGTGCTCCCTCACTGTTATACGTCATCATGGCATCCAAATATTTCTTGCGTTCTAAAAACAATTCACTGCTTTTTTTCTTGATGCGATCCAGCTCGGCCATATCTGCATCGGTAGCTGGCCTTCTGATGTCGACCTTTTTGGCGATTTCCACGTATTGCGGACTGAATTCCTCAAATTTTTTCAGCGCCTGCTTCAATCCTTCAAAATTGTTACGGTCCTCTTCACCGAAAATCGTTTTTTCATAGCTGGTCAATAAACCGTCCATATAGGCAAATTGGTCATCGACTTGCTTTGCATACTTGTTCTTGTCATCCAGGTTCTCTGACGTAAGCATGGTTTGCGTAACTCCGTAAACGGTTTCCAGTGTCATATTGATCTTCAAAATATCTTCCAGACCTGGGCGCCAATTCGTATTCATTTCCACCATCTTCTGATTCATCTGGTCCATCTTGACAATGGTCGTGATCCCCATAAACAGCATGATGACTAGGATCAGCGCGTACGCACTACCCAATTTTTTTCCGATCGTCCATTTCATTTCGTAAACACCACTTTTCTTGACGTATGATGATAGCGTAATCTCCTTTTCCCTCCCAACTGATGGAATAAACCTTATTGCGCACAAAAAAATGGATCTTTACACAAAAAATTAAAATCCACAATTCAGAAAACTCCTGTAAGATAGATGAAAATAAAGCGGAATGGAGGACTGATGATGAAAAACTACGACGTCATTATTATTGGAGCAGGATCGATGGGAATGGCAGCAGGCTACTATCTGGCGAAGCAGGGTGTGCGTACACTCATGATCGATGCCTTTGATCCCCCACACACGATGGGCAGCCATCATGGGGATACCCGTATCATTCGCCATGCGTATGGAGAAGGAAAACAGTACGTCCCGCTTGCGTTGCGAGCGCAACAGTTGTGGTCAGAATTAGAACAAGCATCCGGCATGCCGATCTTCGCCAAAACAGGTGTTTTGAACGCTGGACCCTTGAATTGTACTTTCCTGAATGAAATTCGGGAGAGCGCCGAGCAGTACTCCCTGCCGTTGGAAGTACTCAGTGCCGATGAGGTCATGCACCGCTGGCCAGGAATCAATCTGCCTGCTGATTACTACGGTTGCCTGGAGCCTACCTCAGGTGTGCTTTATTCTGAAAATGGCATTCGCGCCTATCGAGAGCTCGCCCTTGCCTCAGGAGCTACGTTGTTGACGAACACGCCAGTCACGCAGTTGGAGCCAGCAGGAAATGGTTTCATCGTGCATACGGAATCTGCCAGCTACCACGGCGATAAAGTCCTACTATCCGCCGGTGCTTGGAATGGCTCTCTCCTTGACTCATTGGGCTTGTCCATCCCGCTCACCCCTACACGCAAAACGGTCGCCTGGTTCGGTGCTGATGAGAGCCAGTACAGTGCGGATGGCTTTCCCGCTTTCATCTTTCGCCTTCATGACTCCATGTTCTACGGATTTCCCAGCTTTGATGGCACTGGTATAAAAATTGGACGCCATGACGGAGGATTAGCCATAGATCCCGACAAACTGGAACGTACCTTTGGCACCTATTTATCAGACGAAGGCGATGTTCGCTCTTTTTTGGAAGCGTATATGCCTGGGGCAGCCGGAGCATTGCGACAAGGCAAGGTATGCATCTACACCATGACACCGGATGAGCATTTCGTCATTGACCGTCATCCTGAACATCCACAGCTTGTATTTGCAGCAGGCTTTTCCGGGCACGGTTTTAAATTCGCCAGTGCGATCGGGGAAGCGACCAGCCAACTGCTGGTAGAGGGAGCATCCTCCCTTGACCTGTCTATGTTTTCTTGGAAGCGATTCCCCTGTCCATCATGATTGAAAAAAGCCTCTCGCCGTATTTATGGCAGGAGGCTTTTGTTCGTTTTACCACTCCCAAGACAAAGAACCGATCTGCGCTGTAATACGACTGCTGGCTTGTATGGGATGGCCGGAAACTCGCATGACAGAACGACCGTTGTCATAGGGAAACAGGTAGGCGAAACCAGGCCGAGTCGCCTGATTGACCCGATAGGCAGACCTCATTGCTCCCTCTCTTCGTTGTTCATTCAAAAAAGCTACCATCTCATTCGCTCGTTTGATCCCCGCACCATGCCCGTAATACAAGCCATTGCCGAGAACTACTGCATTTTCCCCTTGCCACTGCGGTGTCGCGCGATCGTAATCAGGATTGGCAAAATAAATCACATCACCAGGCAAGAAGGTATTTGTCCTTATTGTTTGCAAGTCCAGATCCTGATCGTACCGCCAGTCATATAGCAAGATGTCCGAAAACATTCTCTCAAAATCGGGTAAACGAATGGACTGTAGGACTGCATGATAAATAATAATGACCATCGCCGTAGCGCACTCCGTGGCGTATTTTTGGCCCTCACGAAAAATATTGATAATCCCGCTGGATGGCAGCACTCCCGGCCGCAAGCGGAATCCGCCCTGGTCTGTTCGAATCCAGTATGCTGGATTGGCACGAGATTCTTCAAAAGTAGAAAAGGCTAGGCCGCTTTCGTTCAGTGCCAAGGCAGACCTCACCAGATGATCGCGCATTTTCAGTTCAAATTGCAGGAGCTCAGGAGTCGGATATTCAAATGTTTCATCACTACGTGCCATAATCGCTACTGTTTCACGCTGTACCGGATTTAATCCCCATTCCGCTGCCAACGAGGCGGGATTAGCTGGTCTCCCCGCTATGACGATCATATACAACCTCCCCTTCACACACTGTCCTTCTTATTTGTATGCGAATGCCCATGTCCACGTGATCGACTAAGAAAAAGCATCAGATAAGCACGGAACATAGTGGAGGAGAAGAAAAAGCACAGTTCTCTTCGACTCTGACACGCCAGCAGGGGGGAATCACTGGTCGTCTCCACTACAAAAAGGGGACCGTCGAGCCAAAGCCACCCTACGGGTGGAAGATTCTCAGGGGAGAAGTGTTCGACAAGCGTGGTCTCCTTTTTGTAGTTCCGACTGGGTAGGCGTTGTCAAGGTCTACGAGCCCTGTGCTTTTTCTTCTTACTAGCCTTGTCTCTATTACTATCAATTTTTTCTGATACAATGACTTCATCCTATAAGAAAGGTTGGTATGGGTAGTAATGAAGAATGAAAGTCAACCTTACACGGATTTTGGAGAAATGTACCGAGATATTGATTTCGCAGCAGAAGCTTACTACAACGAGTTTTTTCATGCCTACAAGACGGATGGGCGATTCCCCGAAGTATATACGCTCGAGCAAACGAAAAGAGCTTCTAGTGCCATCCAACTTCTTCAACTCTTGGAATGGGAATGGAATCCCGTTCGTTTACTGGCATTACTATCGACAGTAGGTGCTGCCCTAGGAATCGGACGCCCTATACCTGTTTTGGATTTTTGTACAATGATTGAAGGTGCAGCGCTAATAGGTTCTCCATATTTAGACTACTATACTAAAAAGAAAGACATTCTTATAGCTACGTTGGAGATGTTTGCAAATGAGGAACCATAGAAGTTAAAAAGCACGTTATACCGTTAAACCCCGCCTCGACTCTGATAGAGCTTGTGGCGGGGTTTGGCAATTGCAGAGTGCCTAATTTGCACTCTGGTAAATTTATTTTTTATAAATGCCTATTTACTAAAAAATCCCTCGCCTGTTTGAGCAGACGAGGGATCCCTTTTTAGCCTTGTGCTTGTTTGACTGTATGTGGTGTCAGGGTCGAGACGTGCTTTAAGCGTGAGAACATATAGCAGCCCACAATGACGATTACACTGCCGAGCAATTGGATGAGGGTCATACGCTCCCCGAGTAAAAGAAAGGCGAGAATGGCCGTAAAAATAGGATTGAAATTGAGGAACATACCTGCTGAGGTTGCGCCAACCTTTTGTACACCGATATTCCACAACACCATGCTGACGACAGTTGCCATTACACCAACGTAGAACAGCGACAGCCAGAACGTCCAGTCTGTGTTGCTAATCGTAAATGTGGTGACATTAAAGGGCAGCATCAGCGCAACACCGAAAATTCCCGAGTACAGTGTGGACATCATCGGCGAGACTGTCTTCATCGCCCAACGCGCACATACGGAGTAAATCCCCCACATGGCGACAGCGGCGAGCATCCACAAATCCCCTGTGTTGAAGTGCAACTGGGACAAGTGTGCGAAGTCTCCTTTGGTCATCACCACAAGCACGCCTGTAAACGAGACAAGCATCGCGACAATCTGCAACGGTCGAATTTTATCGCCCATCAGCAAAAAGGAAAAAATCGCGATCGAAACCGGATTCAGCGTGGACAATAGACCGACATTGGTCGCGTCTGTCCGCTCAAGTGCCCAGAACATGAATAAATTAAAAAGTGCTACGCCGGTCACTCCCATTACGATCAAAGGAAGAAGTGCCTCTCGCGTTGGAAAAATCCGCTTTTCGCGTATCCAAACAACCGGCAACAAGCAAACAACAGCAATGAGCCAGCGCAAATTGGTCAGCGTCAAGGAAGACGCGTGCCCGACAAGAAATTTACCGACAACAAAATTTCCTCCCCAAAGGAAGCTGGTACAGAGTAATAGGACGATATACAGCGGTCTCATGATGCCTCCTGCCATGTTGAAAGAGTGTGGAGCTTTTATTTGCCCTCTATCATACACCTTTCGCCAGCATTTGGGCGGTCATGTTGCACTTTCGTGAAATAAAAAAAGGGCTATCTAACAGCCCCTTCCTTCACACAGCCAGCCACGACATGATCACCGGCAACAAGGTAAACGCCCATACCACCGTAATCATCGCTCCGGCGATCACAGCCAAAGTCGCACTGCTTCCTTCTGTTTCCCCACGCTCAAACGCTTTTACCATCCCCAACGCATGTGCGCCCATTCCGTACATCAAGCCGATGGAAACAGGATGACGGAGCCTCATTCTCTTGATGATTTTGGGAGCCAAAAAAACGCCTGCGAAGCTGGTCAGCATGCCGAATACTGCCGTCATCGTAGGCATTCCGCCAATCGCCTCGGTTACGCTCACCGCAATCGGCAGGGTAATCGAGCGAGGAATGACGCTAATCGCCGCTTCTTTTCCCAATCCGACGAGCATCGTCGTGGAGACACCTGCAATGATGGCAATGAGGGAACCCGTAGCAAGACTCGTCAAAATCATCCGGCGATGCGCCATTAACACCGACCAATTTCGGTACAGCGGAATCGCAAACGCCACTGTGACTACGCTCATCAACTCACTAATGAGCGAGGTCGCTTCACTGTATACCTGATAAGGAATGCCTGTGATAAGTAAAAACACAATCAATCCGATCGGCGCCAATAAGGCCGGAGAAAACAGCAGAGACGGTCTTTTCTTGTTAAATCGTTTTGCTGCATAGAAGAAAATGAGTGTCAGGAGCACGCTAGACGTTTTCCACAGGATCATGCTGTTTCACCTCTCCACGATTGAACATGCGCTCAGCAACAACACCTGTCGAAATCATCACTAGTGCACAACCGCTTACGACGACCACAAGCACCAGCAATCCTTTTATACCTAATAACCATGGATACTGCATCATCCCGACCAACGATGGTACGAAAAACAGGATCATTTGCGAGAATAACAGAGTCGCTCCTGCTTCCACCCACTGTAGACGAATCAAGCCAGTATATAGACAAATGAACAAAAGCGCGAGTCCGATCAGACTGCCGGGAACAGGAAGGTGAAAAAACGAGCTCACCCATTTCCCAAGCCAGGTGAAGCCGAACAATAGCAAAACTTGTGCGATGATGGAAAACCATCTTTTCATCGAGACCACCCCAGTTGCTTTACAAAGGTTGTTCAAAAAGTCACCTTTTGAACGAGTTACCTTTATTCTAAGCCGTCTCGATTCCATTCGTACAATACATAAAAATCATCATTTCTATTCCATTTGGTTATGACTGTACATTTTCTCTACAAACGATATGAAAGCCTTTGTCGCATGCGATAAGTACCCTTCTTTTCGATAAATCAAGGCATACTGCCAGTCAATCACCGGGTAGGAAATGTTGACGGTGTGCAATTGTCCGTTATTCAAGCGTCTCACAATGGAGCGTGGAATGAGTGATATTCCCAGTTGGGTAGCCACCATCTCTCCGACAAAATCCCATAAAGAGCTCATGTAAGCGACTTTCGGTTCAAAGCCGGACAGCTTGCACGCTTGGCGCACCACATCATGCATCGCGTACTCTTCCGTAAACAAAATGAAAGCCTCGTCCTTGAGCTGTTCCAAGCTCACCTCATCGACTCCTGCGAGCCAATGCTCCCGATGAACGATTGCGACCAGATCCTCTGCGAGCAAGGGAACCGCCACAAATTTTTCCTGATCCGCTGGAAGAACGGTTAATGCCACATCGATGCTTCCTTGCTCCATTTGAATTTCAAGCAGCTTAGCGCTGAATTCCTTCATCTCGATATCGATGCCTGGATACTGCTTTTTAAACAAGGCGATCACATTCGGCAAGAGAAAAGAACCCACCGTTGGCATCATGCCCAGTTTGACCCGCCCCCGCTCGACATTTCGCAATTCTGCAATCGACGACGACATGCCTTCCATCAGCTGCAACACTTTGGTCGCATAGCTGTAGACCATTTCCCCTGCGTCTGTCAGATCCATTTTCCGCTCCGTCCGATCCAGCAGAACTACCTCTAGCTCTTCTTCCAATGCCTTGATCATTTTGCTGATAGAAGGCTGGGAGACGTGGAGGGATTGTGCGGCCTTCGTAAAGTTTTTATGTTTGACTACTTCCACAAAGTAATGCAGCTGTCGAATATCCATGATGCCCTCCGTCTTCGTCCAATCAAAAGCGTTAGCTACAGATTACCACAGGCGAGAGTATGCGAAAAAGCCAGGTACGCAGTCGCGCCCTGGCTTTTCCTCCAGCGTGAGTTATTTCACCGTTACTTGTATTTTTACGACTTTTCCATTGTACGTAGCCGCAATCGTTGCACGCCCTGCTTTCACAGCCGTGATCTTGCCATCCGCTACAGTCACAACGGAACTGTTCGTGGAGATCCAGTCTGCATCGACTGTGACATCGACCTTTGTTTTGTCGGTATAGATAGCAGATACCTTCAAGTCTTTTGATTCGCCGACTTTGAGAGCGACCTTTTTCGTGTCAAATTCCAGCTTGGAGATGACAGCAGACTCTACAGGGATCGAGATCGTCTTTCCACCGTAAGTTGCTTTGATTCTCGTTTTGCCAGAGCCTACAGTTGTCACGACTCCGTTTTCAACTGTGGCGACTTTTGCATCGTCGGATGTCCACTTGGCTTTGCTTGTTACATCGACTTTTTCTTTGGTAGACAAGGTAGCCAGCAGCGTAACCGACTGGGTAGTGTCTGGACGCAGATACAGCTTTTTCTTATCACTGTCCAGCTTGGAGACGACATCCACCTCTACTGGAATGGATACGCTTTTTCCACCGTACTTCACTTTGAGCTTCGCTGTGCCCGAGCCTACTGCCGTCACCAAACCATTCGTTACCGTTACGATTTCCTTATCATCGCTTTCCCACTCTGCATTGGCAGTTACATCAGTGGTTGACTTGTCAGAGAAGGTTGCTTTTGCGTTTACCTGCTTCGTGCCTCCCACGCTGAGAGCCAGTTTCTTCTGGTCAGCAGTGAGCTTGGAAATCACATCGATCTCAACAGGGACATTCACACTTTTGCCCCCGAAGCTTGCTTTCACTCTTGTTTTACCGGAACTAACAGCGGTTACCAAGCCTTTTTCAACACTTGCGATGTCACTGTCAGAGGAAGTCCACTCTGCTTGCTGTGTGACGTCTTCCGTTGTTTTATCCGTGTATTGCACGCGGACGTTCAATTGCTGCGTCCCCGCTTTTTTCAATTTTACTGTCTTTGTATCAACCACAAGCTTGGAAATCTTCTTCTGCGTACTTGTCGTCGCAGAATTTGCCAATGCCGGTACTTGGCCGACACTGGAAAAGATCAGCCCAACGGTAACAGCCGTAGCGAGCATACCTTTTTGCCAGTTTCTCATGCTCACATCCCTCTCCTCTCTAATTTTCCACCATTTTCTATATCGGCTAAACAACTATACTTGTTGAATACAAAATGGCAAAGAAAGTCATGATTCTTCTGCCCATGTCCCTGCCAAAGGAGCAAAGTGCTGCATCGCCAAAGCTCCTGCTCCCATCACGATTGCCTCCCCCTTCAATTCGGAAGGAATTACCCGAAATTTCCCCTTGAATGGCTCCCAGATCACTTGATCGCTATGCTCCTCGACCAAGTCAATGATTTCGCGATAATTCTCCACCAAATCACCGCTTACAATCACGGTATCTGGATTGTACATGCATACAATATTGTTAATCGTGATTCCGAGGTACAACGCAGTACGAGAGACGATTTCCTTCGCCCAGCGCTCTTCGTTTCTCGCTGCCGTGAACACCTGACGTACATCACTGACATCCTTCACCCGACGCGCTTCTATGATCAAAGAGTTTTCGTCTATGTATGTTTGCAGGCATCCGCGCTTTCCACATTCGCACAGATTCCCATTCGGATCGAGCGTCGTATGCCCCAGCTCTCCTGCGCTATTGGAGCCCCCGCGAAACACTTCGCCATTGATAATCAACGCAGAACCGATCCCCGTGCCAATGCCAATCAAGGCTGTCTTGTTCGAGCCCTTGGCAGATCCGTACAAGTACTCCGAGAGGATTTTCACCTTCAAATCGTTGTCGATAACGGTTTTGATTTTCAACCTTTTTTCAATCAGGCTGGCGAACGCTACGTCCTTCCAGTCCAACGTAGTGGAAAGCTGGACAATCCCTCGCTCATAATTGATCACCCCTGGCATCCCAATGCCGATCCCGACCACTTTTTCTAGCGGAATGCCTGTCTGATTGAGTATCCCTTCGATCTCATTACAAATCAGTTCAGCCGTCTCTTCCGGTGTAGAATCCTGTGTTTTATGATCCATACGGTGCTGTGCAATAATCGCTTCGCTAAAGTCCATGATCCCAAAGCTGATGCGCTTTTTTGCCATATCCACGCCGATTGTATAAATGGCCCCCGGCTCAATGTCGAGCATGATTGCCTTCCTGCCCACACCTGATGAGGTTAGCTCTGTCTCTCGAATCAGTCCTTCTTCACACAGCTCACTGACAAATCTGCCAATCGAGGTGGCGCTCATCCGTGTAATTTTGGCGATTTCTGCACGCGATATCGGTCTCTGCTTTTTGATAATGTCGAGGATCATTTGCTTGTTATGTTGCTTAGTCACGTCCTGATCTTGCTTCATGATTTTTTTCATCATACAAAACTCCCATCTTGCTTGAATTCCCGGTAGTATTCCTGCGCGATTATTCTCACACTACCTGTCGCCATTTATTACGTCAACTGGGCCAAACAAAAACCATCCGAATCACCTCGGATGGTTTCTACGTTGCTATTACTTGTTGTTGTTCAAATCATACGGTGTCTCTTGGTAAACGTAATAGTTTAACCAGTTGGAAAACATCAAATTCGCATGTGCGCGCCAGGTGACGATGGGCTCGCGGCTTGGATCGTCCTTTGGATAGTAATTACGCGGAACAGCAATGTCCAAGCCTTTGTTCACATCTCGCTGATACTCATCTTGCAGGGTGGTCGGATCATACTCGGAATGTCCTGTCACGAAAATTTGTCTGCCATCCCTCGTCGCTACGATGTAAACCCCTGCTTCATCAGACTCGGACAAAATCTCCAGCTCTGACACTTGCTCGATGTCTTCCCTGCGATTTTCGGTATGCCTGGAATGCGGAATGTGGAAGTAGTTATCAAATCCGCGGAACAACTTCACCTTTTGCTTATTGAGTGTATGAGGGAAGATTCCGAACACTTTTTCTGGCAAAGGATGCTTCGGAACGCCGAAGTGATGGTAAAGACCCGCTTGTGCTCCCCAACAAATATGCAAGGTCGAAGTGACGTTCTCCATTTTCCAATCGAGGATTTTAGTCAGCTCCTGCCAATACGTGACGTCTGTGAACTCGAGCTGTTCCACTGGCGCTCCGGTGATGATCATGCCATCAAATCGCTGGTCACAGATCTCCTCAAACGTTTTATAAAACATCGACAAATGTTCTTCCGACGTATTTTTGGAAGTATGACTGGACATGTGCAAAAGCACGATTTCCACCTGTAGCGGCGTATTCCCCAGGAGGCGGAGCAACTGTGTTTCCGTTGTTTCCTTCACTGGCATGAGGTTGAGAATGACGATCCTGAGCGGTCGTATGTCCTGTGTGAAGGCACGGCTATCCTTCATCACAAAAATATTTTCTTTGGCGAGTATTTCCGTTGCAGGCAATTCGTCGGGCAATTTGATTGGCATAAAGATCCCCCTTTCCATCCTTTGAACACAGGTAGAAAAACATTAATCCGACAAATTCGACAAAAATACTAGCCTTCCTGCTAATCACACAGGGAAAAACGAAAAAATCCCCTTGCAAGCAAGTTGCAAGAGGTCTCTTCCCTTAAATCCAGCCGCGCGCTTCCATCGCCTCCGTAATTCGCAAAAGTGAGATCATATAGGCTCCCGTGCGCAAGTCTACCTTGTATTGATCAGAGAGTTCTTTCACGGCGCGATAGGCGTTAATCATTGTCGTTTGCAGCTTTTCGTTTACCTCCTGCTCAGACCAGTAGTAATTCATCAGGTTTTGCACCCACTCGAAATAAGAAACCGTTACTCCACCTGCATTGGCGAGAATATCAGGAATAACGATAATTCCTTTTTCTCGCAAAATAGCGTCAGCATCCGGTGTAGTAGGTCCATTTGCTGCTTCTGCAATCCACTTGGCCTGAATGCTGTGGGCATTCGCTGCTGTGATGACATTTTCCAACGCGGCCGGGATTAGAATATCCACTTCCAGCTCCAACAGCTGTTCATTGGAGATAACCGTACCACCTACATACTCCAAAATGGTGGCATTGTCTTTTAACTGTCCTACCTTTTCGATGTCCAAGCCAGCAGCATCATAAATACCTCCGCGTGAGTCACTGACCGCCACAATTTTGAAGCCCAACTCCGTCAAAAGTCTCGCTGCTATTCTTCCCGCATTACCAAAGCCTTGAATCGCGACGGTTGTTTGTTCCGGCTTGCGTCCAGAATCTTTTAATGCTTCGAGTATGGTAAAGACACATCCGCGGGCAGTCGCTTCATTTCTTCCTTTGGAGCCGCCGACACTCAGCGGTTTTCCCGTGATGACTCCCGGAGAATATGTGCCTTTTAATCGACTATACGTATCCATCATCCAGCCCATGATTTGTGGGGTCGTATACACATCGGGTGCAGGTATATCTGTCTCCGGTCCGACAATATCAGCGATGGCTTCCATGAAGCCGCGACTGACTCGTTCCAGCTCATTTTTGCTGAATTCGTGGGGATCACATATGACGCCACCTTTTCCGCCGCCATAAGGAAGACCAACCACGCCACATTTGAATGACATCCACATGGAGAGCGCCTTGACTTCATCCATTGTCACATCTGGATGAAAGCGAATCCCTCCCTTGGTCGGTCCTACCGCATCATTATGCTGAGATCGGTAGCCTTCAAAGACACGTACGCTGCCATCATCCATCTTGACAGGAAAACTAACTGCCAATACTCGTTTGGGTCGCTTTAAAATTTCTACAGCATCGCTCCGCAATCCCAACAATGCCGCTGCAGCATCAATCTGCTTCTGCACAATTTCGTATGGATTCAGGTTTTCTTTCTCTACAGTATTTAGCATCTCTCTTCCTCCCCAATACTTTTCACATGCGTTTTCTACATCACCTTGGCGCAGAGCTAAAGGATGAATGGGGTAATTATATACGATGCAAGTAAATTCAGACAATTTATTTTCTTTGTTTTCACATTATTGCATTATTTTTGGTAAGCAAATAAAAAACGCCCGATGTATCCTCGCGACACATCAGACGTTTTTCTCCTATTTTTTCAAGTACGCCTTCATCAGCTTTGTTTTCGTCTCCCACATCTCTTCGCTGATGTGCAGACGGTAATGCTCTGGATTCAGCATGCGCAAGTATTCAGGCCAGAACAGCTTGAGTTGCTCACGATGGTAGTTGCGAATCTCTTGGAGGGTCGGCAGTTCATAGACCAGTTCCCCATCCACAAATACTGGAATTAGCAGCGACTCTGCCTGGTAGTTCTCCAAATGCTTGCTCAAATACGTATGGCTCGGATGGAACAAATGGAGAGGTGCTCCCTCTCCGACTGTTGTTTCATGTGGGAAGCACATGTAGTCAGCAATCGCTTTGCCTGTTTCCGTATCAATCAATCGGTACATATCTTTGATGCCCGGCGTTGTGACTTTTTCCGGATTCCCGGAGATTTTGATGGTCGGCTGATATTCTCCGTCCGCGCCTTCACGCGCCACCAGCTTGTATACGCCTCCGAGTGTCGGCTGATCCGCTGCCGTGATGAGCTGCGTTCCTACTCCCCAGCTATTTACGCGTGCTCCTTGTACTTTCAGGTTCATAATCGTGTGCTCATCAAGATCGTTAGAAGCGACAATTTGCACATCGGTCATGCCTGCCTTATCAAGCATTTCGCGCGTCTTGCAGGACAAATACGTCAAGTCGCCACTGTCCAAGCGCACCGCCATTAGCTTTTTGCCTTGTTTCTCCAGACGTTTTCCGACCTTAATTGCATTAGGCACGCCACTTTTGAGCGTATCGTAAGTGTCCACCAGCAAGGTTACCTGTCCTGGTAGAGCTGCTGCGAAGCGCTCAAATGCTTCTTCCTCACTCTCAAAGCTCTGTACCCATGAGTGAGCGTGCGTCCCTTTTGTCGGAATGCCAAACATTTTCCCTGCCAGCATATTCGAGGTCGCGTCGAAGCCAGCCAAATACGCTGCCCGCGTCCCCCACAGCGCAGCATCTGCCTCCTGCGCCCTTCTTGTTCCGAACTCCATAAGAACATCATTGCCCGCCACGTTTTTAATCCGTGAAGCTTTGGTCGCAATCAGCGTCTGATAGTTCATGTAATTCAACAGGGCCGTCTCAACTAGCTGTGCCTCCATGACACGCCCCTCTACACGAATCAGCGGCTCGTTCGGGAAAACCACGGTTCCTTCCTTCACGGAGTAGAGCGAGCCCTTAAAACGAAGCTGGCGCAGCTCTTCCAAAAACTTCGGATCGTAGTTCTCCTCCTGCTCACTCAAATACTTGAGATCGCTTTCTTCAAAACGCAAATTTTTTATATAGGAAACAATTCGTTCCAATCCGGCAGATACGGCGTATCCGTTTCCAAAAGGCAGCTTGCGGAAAAATGCTTCGAAAACGACCTTCTGATTGTGTGTTCCGTTCACCCAATGGGCGTACATCATGTTGATTTGATATTTATCTGTGTGTAGTGCCACACCAAATGATTGCATGTCACTGAGGCCTCCTGTGAATTCCTTTCTATCATCATACCAGAAGCGTTCGCTGGTGCCCATCCGCTGTGGAGGATATTAGGGAATGTGGTATAGTATGGGGATAAAAAGAGAAGCAATCGTACAGGCTGGGAGTGAGCATAAGTTGAACAGAAAAATCGTTACAATTAGTAAAGGTTTGCCTAAAAATAATATGTACAACGGCAAGGAATATCTCTCCGGCATTTGGAAGGAGGAAGCGGACGAGCTCGTTGTCCGTTCCGAGAAAATTGATGATGACGATATCGCAAATCCAGAGTACCACGGCGGCCCAGATCGCGTCGTCTGTGCGTATCCTTTTGAACATTATGCCCATTGGGAGAAGTTATTCGGCCAACCTCTGACCAATGCTGCATTTGGAGAAAATCTCACGCTCGCTGGCATGACCGAAGAACAGGTCTGCATCGGGGATGTGTATCAATTCGGTGATTCCATCCTGCAAGTGACCCAAGGCAGATTTCCTTGTGCGACGATCAACAAGCGCAACAACAATAACCAGTTGCTCAAAGCGGTGGTGGAAATGGGCTATACCGGCTACTTTTTCCGCGTCTTGCAGGAAGGAACGATCAAGCCAGACTCCAAGATTACCCTCATCACTGCACATCCAAAACAAGTAACGGTAGCGTCGATTCACCACTTATACTTCCATGACAAGTCACCATCCCAAGAGACGATACAGCGTATGCTTGAGGTGGAGGAATTGGCGCAACCTTGGCGAAAAAAACTACTGGAGAAACAGCAGCAATAGCGAAAGGAACGTCTCATGCGAATTAATAAGTTCATCAGTGAAACCGGCATTTGCTCACGAAGAGAAGCCGATAAATTAATCGAGGCCAAGCGCGTGAAGATCAATGGCCAACTCGCGGAACTGGGAAGTACGGTTGCGTCAGGAGATGACGTGCGCATCGATGGGCAGCCGCTCGGTGTCAAAAAGAAAGATGTCTACATCGCCTTGAACAAGCCTGTCGGAATTACGTGTACCACTGAACTACACGTCAAAGGCAACATCATCGATTTCGTCAATCACCAGGAGCGGATTTTCCCTATCGGGCGACTGGATAAGGATTCGCAAGGACTCATCCTGTTAACCAATGACGGAGATATCGTAAATAAAATTTTGCGTGCGGAGAACAATCATGACAAGGAGTACATCGTCACTGTAGATAAGCCCATCACAGCGAATTTCTTGCACGGAATGTCAAACGGCGTACGCATTCTCGGAACGACCACAAAGCCTTGCGAAGTAACTAAAGTCAGTGACCGGGTCTTCAATATCGTGCTGACGCAAGGGCTCAATCGACAAATCAGGCGGATGTGCCAAGCTTTTGGTTATCAGGTGCGAAAGCTTGAACGGGTACGCATCATGAACATTGCCCTGGGGAATTTGAAATTGGGGCAATGGCGCAATCTGACGGCCAAAGAATTGACCGATCTGAATAAAAGCTTGTGAAATAGGGACGGGTTGGAGTCTGTATAGTGGCTCCTTCCCGTCTTTCTTATCTGTATGTGAATATTTTATCTTTACTGAAAACTATCATTTACAGGCTCCCCTTCTCCGTTTACCATGTAGAAAATCATACGAGAGAAAAGAGGTGGAGAGATTCTCCCCGCACACTTTTTGGGGTGAATCTTGCGAGGATGAAACTGGTTTGTGTCGATTGCAGCAAGGAAGTGCCTGCCCATTTATTTGACTATCAATGCACGTGCGGTGGCTTGTTTGACATTATTCACGATACGTCAGCCATCGATGCCGAACAGCTGAAGCGCGTCTTTCACGAGCGGCTGTCTGAGCGCATGACACCTTATGCGAGCGGGGTATGGCGCTACAAAGAGCTGATTTTCCCCGAGCTTCCTGAAGAGTACATCACGACCAAGTACGAAGGAAATACAGGACTGTACGCATCTGCACTCATCCAATCGTATGTAGGAAGCAACAGCAAGGTATGGCTAAAGGCACAAAGCGAGAATCCAAGTGGTTCATTCAAAGACAACGGGATGACTGTCGCCGTATCACACGGGCGTTCACTAGGCTATCAACGCTTCACCTGCACATCGACTGGCAATACCTCATCCTCTCTCGCCATGTATGCTGCACTCGCCCATGGCGAATCGTACGTGTTTGTCCCGAACAAAAACATTTCTTTGAATAAAGTCATGCAAACACTCGCCTACGGAGCAAAGGTCATCAGCTTTGATGGCACTTACGATGATGGCATCCGCTTTTACGAGCAATACAGCAAAGAGCTCGGCCTCTACATCTGTAATTCGATCAATCCATTCCGCATTGAAGGGCAGAAGAGTATCGTGTACGAAATTGCCCAGTACCTCAATTGGAACCTCCCCGATTGGGTGGTCATCCCTGGAGGAGCGCTAAGCAATGTGACGGCTCTCGGAAAAGGCTTGCAGGATTTGAAAAATCTCGGCTTTATCGAGAAAGTTCCTCGAGTGGCGCTCGTACAGGCGGAAGGTGCTAGTCCATTCCATCGCATGGTCGCAGACGGACACACCGAGTTGACACCTGAACCCAATCCATATACACGTGCCTCCGCGCTGAACATCGGCAATCCGCCCAGCTGGAAAAAAGCGCTTCGTACATTAGAAGAAACGAACGGCGTTACCTGCTCCGTGACTGATCAAGAGATTCTCGACGCCAAAGCATGGGTGGATAAGAGCGGGATCGGCTGCGAGCCTGCCTCTGCTGCTACGGTTGCCGGATTGCGCAAGCTCATCGCAGGACAAGTGATCGACAAGGACGAAACAGCCGTGTGCATTTTGACAGGAAACATGCTGAAGGACACTGATGCACTGCAAGAGTATCATTTGGGGGAATCGGTGTCAGCGAGCTATCCGAATAAAATTGTCTCGGCACAGCTTACGTTGAAAGAGATTGGCGCCATGCTTTCGTAACAGCTCATCTGTATTTTTTTTTAGTTAATATGCGCGAATAATTTGCTATCCTTTCAATATCCTGTTATGCTAGTAAAGAATTATTTTTGTTCGAACAAACGGATAGCGTAGATAGCAAATTTTCGTCTAGAGATCCTGAGAGCAAGGATAGTAATATATGTGTGTTACACACTAGGAGGCAATAACAATGGAACAAGGTACAGTAAAATGGTTTAACGCAGAAAAAGGTTTTGGTTTTATTGAGCGCGAAGGTAAAGAAGACGTATTCGTACACTTCTCTGCTATCCAAGGCGACGGTTTCAAATCCCTTGACGAAGGTCAAAAAGTTACTTTTGACGTAGAACAAGGCCAACGCGGACCACAAGCTACTAACGTTCAAAAAGTTTAATTAAGCCATACACAAAAAACAGACTCCTGTAAGGGGGTCTTTTTTTGTGTTGTCTGAAACACAAATAAAAAACCCTACTCACGTAAATGGAGTAGGGAATGCTACAGAACAGTAAATGGTAGACTCAGTATAACACAGTACATAGCGCTTCTTAAAATTTTTGTATTTTCAAATACGGATTATTCAACCACAGGTAGTTTGGAACGTTGAATATCCGTAATTTGCCCCCGCGCTACACGCAGCAGCCCTTCTTTTTCCATTTTCTTTAGTGTCCGGCTAATCACTTCACGAGCAGTCCCCAGCTCAATTGCCAACTGATCATGTGTAATGGCGAGCGAATTATTCTCCGCACCTGTATGCTCGATCAAGTATTCGGAAATTCGAACCCGAATGGATTTAAAGTTAATGTCGTCAATCAAGTTCGACATGATAATCAATCGACGCGCAAATGATTGAAAAATATACTGGCGAAAGCCTTGATGCTTCTCGATCCATTTCTTATAAATCTTCGTCGGGACGTTCAAGACCATACTCGGCTTCTCCACGCAAGCCGAAGCTTCATACACCGTTTCTCCCAATATACTAGACGCGATGAGTGGACAGCACTCGCCAGCCGATAGCCTGTACAACGTAACCTCTCTCCCATCGCTGCTCAGTTTGAAAATGCGAACCAGCCCATCCAAGATTAATGGCGCATTCTCCAAAAACTCGCCTTCATCAATGGTAAAGTTGGCTGGAACCATAGTGATGGAGATTCCCTCCTCTTGCCACTCTTCTGGAGTAAGTGCCGCTAGACTTGGAAAACGTGTAAGGACCTCCGCAATCTGCTCCTTTTGCATATGGATGAAGAACCTCCTTGTGAAAAAAATAACTTGGTGACAAAGTCACAGATTACCGATACAGATTTTTATTATTATTGCACTCAAGAAGAACGAACACAAGAACACCTGTTTAATCAGAAATCGCTTCGTTAACACTAACGAACGATCATCATGAAACGAAGGAGATGTTGTAAATGAGTACGTATGTATTGGTTCATGGGGCATGCCAAGGTGAATGGGTATGGGAAAAAGTAAAACCTGAGCTGGAAGCATTGGGACACAAAGTCGCGACATTGGACTTGCCTGGAAGTGGACAAGACATGACACCTCCAGAGCAAGTGACACTGGATCTCTACGTAGAGAAAGTATCTGACCTGATCAAGCAACAAAACGAAAAAGTAATCCTTGTCGGACACAGCATGGGTGGCCTCGTCATTACGCAAACGGCTGAAAAAGTACATGATAAAATTGATAAGCTCGTCTACCTTTGCGCATTCTTGCCGAAAAACGGGGAAAGTCTCATAAGCAAGTCTGAAGGAGAAAAAGGCCCGGAATTCGAATTGAATGAAGCCGACATGACGCTGGCTCCGAAGCTTGAGACTGTGGAAGAAACATTTTTCAATGCAGTTGAGGATGAGGCACTGAGACTGGCGTCGATGAAACGTTGCCGTCCGCAAGCGCTGGCTCCGTTTACACAACCCGTGCAAATTACTGAAGAGAAATTCGGAAGTGTCGATCGCGTCTATATTGAAACAACTTTAGACAACGCAATTCCAATCGACTTCCAACGCAGAATGAACACAGAAACACCTTGCAGCAAAGTCATTACAATGGAAGCCGATCATGCGCCTTTCTTGTCCAAACCAGAAGAACTGGTGAATCACCTCGATCAAGTAAGCAAATCATAAAATAACCAAAAACAAGGCTGTCGACCATCATGTCGGCAGCCTTGCTTCATTCCTATTCCTCTATGTTCAACTGGCGAACCGTACGAACGAGTCTTTGCAATCCATCCCGCAGCTGTTGTTCATTCAAATAAGAATAACTGATGCGTATCCAAGAGCTTAACTCTCGCTGTGGGTCACAGATCGCGCCGGGCACAAACGTAATCGATTGCTCTATGCATTTGCCCAAAAGGCTTTCCATCGGGACGGAATCAGGCAGCTTCACCCATAAATTAAAGCCTCCTGGTGGGCTGGACCACTCCCAGTCGGTCACAGACAGCTCTTCCTCCATGATATCCCGGCGAATGGCCAATGCAATCCGCAGCTTTGCCAAATGCTGCTGCATCCGTTCGGAGAAGAAGTAATGCAAAAAAATCTTTTGATTCAACAGGGGTGCTCCACTGTCGGACAATGATTTCGCTTGAATCAAATACTTCATAATAGATGGACGGCATGCTACAGTCGCAATACTCAACCCCGGCGCGATGTACTTGCTAAAGCTGCGTAGATAGATGACATAGCCCTCCGTGTCGTAAGAAAAAAACGGCAGTGGGGGCTCATCGCCGAAGTAAATATCGCGGCACGGATCATCCTCTACGATCAGGCACTGATACTTCGCAGCCAGCTCCACCAGTCTCTTCCGTTGTTCAGCCGGAACCGCATAGCCAGTCGGATTGTGAAAGGTCGGATTGAGATAAAACAGGCGCGGTTTTTCTTTTTGCATCAGCAGTTCAACCTGCTCCAAATCATATCCATGCGGCGCAATCTCGATGGGAATTATTTTGGCGCCCTGTCTTCTAAATACATCGATGGCAGGACTGTAAGTAGGTCTCTCCAGCAACACGACATCACGCGGCTTTACAAGGACTCTGGCAACCAAATCAATCGCTTCCTGCGAACCAGATGTAATCATCAGCTCATCGGGTGACAGGTGAAAATGATAACGGCTGATATAATAGCTGCACAGTGCTTCCCTCAGCTCCTGATCTCCTTGTGTAGTTGAGTAGGTGCCCAGCACTTTTGGATACAGGTCAAACACTTTTTTCACGTACTCGGAAAAATAAAGATTCGGTAATAAATTTGGTTCGATCAATGCTTTGGAAAATTGATAGGTCGCCTGCACCTGATGAATTTCAGAAAGGTGACTCTTGTGCACATAGGCAGAAACGATTGGATCATCCATCGACTCTACTGGCAGCAAGTTGCTCGGTTGTACATAATACCCCGACTTATCCTTCACATACACGTGGCTGTTTTGTTTCAGCAATTGATACGCCTTAAAAACCGTCAGGCGATGCACATTTAATTCCAACGCCAATGTGCGAACAGAAGGAAGCTTTTCATGTGCCCTCCACTCTTCGCGTCTGATCCGGTCCAGAAGATATTCATACACTTGTTCGAACAGCTTATCAGAATGGCTGTTTGAAAGAGCCTCCCTTTTCATGCAAGCTCCCCCCTTTCCCCCATGATAATGGATTGATTTTAGCATCTGTTCTATTCTATTTCATCTGTTCTATTCCCTTCCCTTTATGATGAGGAAAAGGGAGGAATCATAATGGTACTACTCAACTATGTGGTCATGTGCTTGATATTCGGAACGACTTTTTTGGCAATCAAAGTCGGGATCGATGCGGGAGCACCGCCGTTTTTCTCTGCTGGTATTCGCTTCTTTTTGGCAGGTGTGATTTTGTTTTCATTCATGCTCTGGAAAAAACAGGCGCGTCTCTCGCTGCTACTTCATAAAGAGATGTTTTTTACCGGAATCGGTTTAACGTTTGGAACATTTGCCACCTTGTATTGGGCAGAGCAGCATATAAGTTCAGGAATCGCTGCGATTTTATCAGCAACAGCACCGCTCATGGTCATGCTGCTTCAGACGGGCATTTCACGGCAAAAGCTCTCTGCCATATCGTGGGCTGGTTGTCTTGTTGGATTTGCCGGTGTCGTCTTGCTGATTTTACCCGGTGCGACAACCATCTCATTCAGCTTCCTTTGGCTCGCTGGGTGCATAGCAGTTTTATTCGGGCAAATTTTTTATTCAGCTGGTGCAGTTTACTCCCGAAGCGTCATCCAACGGTTTCAAGACACCTCCCCCATTGCTTTGAATGCGGCACAGATGATGTATGGAGGAGCGATGCTGCTTGTATTATCTCTGTTCACCGAGCAAGTGCATATCGAATCGATGCTAACGGCTAATGCGATCATCTCACTCCTGTACTTAATCGTCGTTGGTTCCATGATGGGGCACACCATTTTCTATTGGCTCGTGGCCAAAACCAACCCTGTGTTTCCATCCACGTGGCTCTATATCTCTCCGTTGATTGCCTTAAGCTTGGGCGTCATCCTGTACAATGAGCCGCTTTATCTCCTGTCGTTAGCAGGGGGAATCACGATTATTGTCGGCATTATCCTGATTAATATGGATGGCTTGAAGAAGTTGATGGGTAAAAAGGTAAATAAACTACGAGACGTAAGCCATTGATGAAAAAGAAGGAGTACCACAAGAAAGCCTGGTGCTCTGTGGTACTCCTCTATTTGGAAAATGGTTATTTCGTATCGTTGATTTGCTCCGCCATTTTCAGCAACTCTTCTTTCGTGCTTACACTTATCTTGGCTCTCAGGCTATAGTTTACCTTTGTCCCATTTTTCACCCATTCCAAAGAGTGAACGGTGTCCCCATTTTCAGGTGCGAAAGTGGAGTACACAGCTTCATTGTCGCCAATCATGACTTTCTCCAAATTCTCCGCAAGTGTACCTCCACTTTTATTCTTGTCACCCAGGATGGAAACTTCTACGAAAGCACTGCCTTTTTGGCTCTTGTACTCAATCTCTGCATTACGAAGCTTGTCTGATAATGGAATGGGTTGTACCACGTATTCTTTTTTCGTACTTTCTTGTTCCTCTTTCATCGCTTTCTCATCATACTTGTCACAAAAGGGCAACACGCGGCTTAATTTCCTGCGCTTTAGCACATTCGCACAATGGTTGTAAGCGATCCGGTACAGCCATGCGGAAAATGACAGCGAGTACGTATACTGGTCAAGATGCTCGTAGCCACGAAACAGGACTTCCTGGACAGCGTCTTCTGTATCTTGACGGTGACCGAGCATGTGATAGCAGTATGTAAAGATCGGTTGTTGGTAATGATCGATAATGATTTCGTATTGTTCAAGAGAACCTGCTTTTATTTCGCTCAGCAGGCGCTCTAATTCTGTTTTTTCCACTGTTTGCCCTCCTCTCACTATGAATAACAACTGGCATCTTTTGTTTGTGACACCTATTTTAGAATTTTTTGGTTTTACGAATAAAATTTCGTTCTAAATAAAAAAGGTGCTCCACCCGTCTCGTACGAAAAACCTCGTACTTACGAAAGGAACACCTTTATTCCATGCTTGATTCATTTAGTTGTCCGTACTCTTGTCGAATGTCTTGATTCTTTCCCGGGAAATCGACAGCACCTGTCGGCTGCTCTTTAGAAATGCTCTCCGTTGGCATAATAGCTTTCTTTTTGATAAGCGACAAATGCCATTTCCACTTCTGGGATGCCAAGAGATAAGACGTGCTTGGTCACGATCTGGGCAAACTGGTCACGAACTTCTTGCCCCCGCTCGAACCATGCTACTTCGATAAAAGGAAACGACTCTACGATCTTCCCGCCAAAAACACCTGTCGTCTGCAAGCATTCGATCGTAAAATTGTCCGTGCCGCATTGGCATAGTGCAGCAAGCTCCACTGCAAGTGGTTCGCTAATCGTGGCTATTTGTTCAGCTTGAATGCCTCGAACGATAAGATGTGGCATGATGATCCCTCCTGATTGTCCATATGCTCTATCTTACCGTTCAGCAGGCAAAAAGAGTAGAAAAAACTAGGTCAAAGCCGCGGCGCTTCCGTGCTTTCCAACTGCTTCTTGCACCCGCGCTTCTTTGTTCCCTTGCTGCATTTGATACATCTGATAGTACCTACCTTGCTTCTCCATTAAGTCTTCATGCTTTCCTCGCTCTACAATTCTACCTCGATCCAGTACGAGAATTTGATCTGCGTTTTTGATCGTAGACAGGCGATGAGCAATGATGAAGGTCGTTCTTCCTTTTTTCAACACCTCAAGTGCATTTTGAATAATGCCCTCTGTTTCCGTGTCGATGCTGGCAGTCGCTTCATCCAGAATGAGGATAGCCGGGTCAAACGCGAGTGCACGCGCAAACGAAATCAATTGACGCTGCCCGAGTGAAAGCGTGCTGCCCTTCTCGATCACAGGTTCATCGAATCCTTTCGAGAGACTGCGGAACAGTTGGTCTGCCCCTACATCGCACAAGGCTTTCTCCACTTTTTCCGGCGAAATCGACGGATCATCCAGACTCACATTGGAACGAATCGTTCCTGTAAACAAAAACGGGTCCTGTAAAACAATAGCCATATGCTGACGAAGCTGCTGTTTGGAAAACGACTGCACATTGCGCCCATCAATCATAATCGCTCCACTGTTTACATCATAGAAGCGGAGTAACAGATTGATAATCGAGCTTTTTCCCGAACCCGTGTGACCAACTAGTGCCACTGTCTCTCCAGGCCATGCTTCGAATGAAATGTTTTTCAGCACGTATTGGTCGTCTTTGTAGGCAAAAGAAACATCGTCAAAGCGAACATTCCCTTGATAGCAAGGCACTTTTGCAGGATCAACGTCAATGCCCTCTTCATCCAGCAGTTCAAACACTCGCGACGCCGCGACGAGAGATTGCTCCAGGTTCGCCAATTGGTTGACGATCTGTGTCATCGGCTGGAACAAGCGATTGAGATAATCGACGAATGCGTAGAGGACACCAAGCGAGAGCAGTGTACCTATCCCGAGGGAAGCACCACCGAAATACCAGATGAACAAAACAAACGCGATATTGCGGATGAACTGAACCAGGTTAAACGAAGCGGTCGCATTGAGCCGTAGCATTTTATTTTGGTAGGTGAACAGCTCTTCGTTCAGTTCGCCAAATTCCCGCATCGTCTCCTTTTCTCTGCGAAACGCCTGAATGATCGGCATCCCTTGGATCGACTCGTTAATCATCCCGTTGATGTCACTGATGCGTGCCCGAATGACATGGTTGAATCCAGAGGCGTACTTGCGGTACAAGTAAATCCACACGACCATGATTGGCAAAATGACCAGACAAACGAGCGCGAGTCGTACATCAAGCAAGAACAGCGCTGCGAAAATACCGATTAAATAAATCCCGCTCGTAATGAAGTTGCCGAGTACATTCGTAAACAGCTCACGGATTGCCTCCGTATCGTTTGTGACACGAGCAACCACCTTCCCGGCAGGGAGATGATCGAAATATTGAATGGGTAATCGTTGAGTATGCGCGAACACATCATTACGCAGTCTCTCGATCACCTGATTCGCTGATTTTTGCCATAAGAACTTTTGTCCATAATGGAAAAGCGAGGCAACTACCAATAATCCGAAATAGAGAGCAGCCAGTGTGAATAAGCCCCTTGTCTCTGGCCGGAAAAATTCGAATATCTCCTGATTGCTTAAGAGAGTGGCCTGGTACTCCTTTCGATCCGTACCTTTGACAATGACGAGCTTCCCATCCTCAATGGAGCGCTGCCCATCATACGAAATCGCCTGATTTAAGAAATAATAGTCGCGCCCCACCTGCAGAACACGAACTTCCCCACCTGTGCTCTCACCTGCTGCCAAGTGATCCTGTCTGGTGTAATACTTCCCTTTGTATAGCACGGAATCCTCACGCTGTGCCGTCTCATACCAAGGGAATTCAATGCCCATGATGTGCGTATCGATCATTTTTTTCGCCAAAAACGGTCCTGTCAGTTCTGCCCCAACCGAGATGGACAGCATCAATACCGCCAAGAGGATCGTCTTTTTAAAAATCGCTGCATAGTGGACTAGCCTTTTCCCCGTCGTCATTCATTCACCCGCTTTCTGTCAGCGTCGCTTCAATCTGCTGTTTCTCGAATTGTTCTTTATACCAACCGCCCAGCTCCAATAGCTGTGCATGTGTACCTTCCTCGACGATTCGTCCTTCGTCTATGACGAGAATCCAATCTGCATGCTGGACGGCCGTTAAGCGATGTGTGGTGATCAGTGTTGTTTTGCCTGCACGCTCCCGGCGAATATTCGTGATCATCTCCGCTTCGGTTTTGCCATCCACCGCTGACATGGCATCATCGAGAATCAAGATTTCCGGATTGACCAAAAGAGCCCGAGCAATCGAGACCCGCTGTTTTTGCCCGCCTGAAAGGGCTACGCCTTTTTCACCAACGAGCGTTTGCAAGCCTTCGGGCAATAGCTGCACATCCCGAGCGAATGCGGCCTGCTTCAACACTTCCTGTAATTCTTCTTCCGTCGCCTCGTTGTTCCCGAACAAGATGTTTTCGCGGACTGTCTTCGAGAACAGAATCTGCTCTTGTGGTACATAGCCGATCCAGCTCTTGATGTTATCCAGACTGATCTGTTCTAGCGCCTCTCCCGAAACACTGATGGCTCCCCGTCCTACCGGAAATTCGCGAAGCAGCTGTCGCACCAGTGTGGATTTCCCGCTTCCCGTACGTCCGACGATTCCTAGCGTCTGACCCCGACCAAGAGCAAAGGAGACATCCACTAGCTGGTCAACCTGTGCAGATGGATAGCGGAATGTCACGGAATCAAAGCGAATGACTTCTGGTACCGCCACATGCACCGGACTGTCGTGATCCTTCACATCGGCTTCGTAAGCCAAGGTTTCATTGACCCGATCCAGCGAGGCACTTCCTCTTTGCATCACATTAATCAATTCGCCAATCGCAAACATCGGCCAAATCAGCATCCCGAGATAGACGTTGAACGAGACTAGTTCTCCTAGGGTCAATTCTCTTTGGAACACGAGGTAGCCACCGTAGATCAAGCCGATCATATAACTGATTCCAACCAATATTTTGACGGTTGGCTCAATCAACGAATCGATTCTCGCCACATCGATATTTTTTTGATACACTTCATGCGTTTTTTGGCGAAAGCGCTCCTGATCCGCCATCTCCTGTACGTAAGCTCGAATCACGCGAACGCCAGAGACGGATTCCAGCACGCGGTCGTTCAGCTCGCCGAACGATGTTTGTGAAGTAGAAAAACGCTCGTGAATTTTTTTCCCATATTGCTTGATGATGTAGGCCATGAACGGTAATGGAAGGATCGCCGCTAAGGTTAGCTTCCAACTGATCAAAAAGCCCATCGTCAGCACAATCGCCCCTGTAAAGGATAGCGAGTCCACCATCGTCAAAATTCCGAAGCCTGTCGTCATCGAGACAGCCTTGAGGTCATTTGTCGCTCGGGCCATCAGATCACCGGTACGATTGCGCTGATAAAACGTTGGCGTCATCTGCAAAAAATGCGTCATGAGCTTCGACCGTAAAGTCCGCTCCGCCAGAAACGCTCCCCCAAACAGCTTCCGAATCCAGATAAAATTGACCCAATAAATCGCGACAGACAATACACCGAAAAACAGCAAAATGGATACCAGCCGCTCGCCAGTCAGCGTCCCTAGGTGAATCTCATCAATAGCCACCCCAATGATTTTTGGAGGGATAATCTCCAGTAAGCCGCCCAGAATCAATAGCAGAATAGCGACCGTATAACGTTTCCAATGCTCCTTGAAAAACCAATCAAGCTTTGCCAAAACCGAGAACATCCGTGTTTCTCCCCTCTCTTTAGCTGGCTGGGTGACCTTTTTTAGGGACAAAAAAGACATATCGCCCGTGAGCAACATGCCTTTTCATCAACAAAAATAGAAAAGGCGCAAGTTACGAAAAATGTAACCTACGCCATGTTAACGAGATCAAAAAAACGATACTACGCTCGTATCAATGGTGGGGTTACGTCATGTATGCCCTTGTTTGGATGACCCATACGTGCAATTCTTTTCATGACTAGCCCACCTTTCCATTAATATTTTGAATTTCCAATAAATACATTCTGAACTTTACCATTCTTGCGGATACATTGTCAACTGATCTTTTCCGCGCTTTTGCTTCCCTTCATTTATTTGGTATGATTATCCTCATGAAGCTTATTCAGGAGGCCATTTATTTTGTTATCATCCAATCAAAAGCGTCGATTGACATCTGTTCAAATCATCGTGTTCGCCTACGTTGGGCTCATCCTGATCTCAGCGTTTCTTCTGTCATTGCCGTTTTTTCACTTGCCGGGAGTCTCCCTTTCTTTTATTGACTCTTTGTTTACCGCGGCGAGTGCCATCAGCGTTACCGGGCTAACTGTCATTACGATTCATGAGGTTTTCAACCAGTGGGGGATTCTCTTTCTTACGTTGCTCTTCCAGGTTGGCGGGGTCGGAATCATGACACTCGGAACGTTCATCTGGATCCTCATGGGTCAAAAAATCGGTCTGGAACAGCGCATCTGGATCGCGACAGACCACAACCGCTCCACGTTGTCCGGTCTGGTCGACCTGATGCGCAATATTCTCGTGATCGCGCTCTTGATCGAGCTGGTGGGAACCATCCTGTTAGGCAGTCATTTTATTTACGCCGGCTACTACGACGATTGGTACACCGCGTTCTACCACGGCTACTTTGCATCTGTCAGTGCTTTTACGAATGCCGGGTTTGACCTGCACGGAAACTCCATGCTCGACTTTACCCACGATTACGTGTTTCAGACTATCGTGATGATCTTGATTATTTGTGGAGCGATCGGGTTTCCCGTACTCGTGGAGCTGAGAACGTACTTGTCCTATCGGCGTGCAAAAGTGCGTTTCACCTTTTCGCTCTTCACCAAGATTACGACACTGACTTTCTTTTCCTTGATCGCCATTGGCGCCCTGCTCATTTTCGTTTTTGAACGAAATCAGTTTTTGGCCGATAAGACCTGGCATGAAATGCTGTTTTATTCGTTGTTCCACTCCGTCTCTTCACGAAGCGGCGGTCTCGCTACGATGGATATCAGCCTCTTGTCGACCGCGACACTCATCATGCTCTCCGGGATGATGTTCATTGGCGCTTCTCCGAGTAGCGTGGGCGGGGGGATACGGACCACGACATTCTTCGTCCTGATTGCCTCTGTTTTTGCCAACATGCGTGGCTACAAGGAAGTAAAGGTGTTCGGAAGAGAGCTGGTTGATGAGGACATTCAGCGCTCCTTCATCGTCTTTTTCATCGCGATCATCCTGGTGTTCACAGCGGTCATGCTGCTCGTCTGGCTGGAGGATTTACCTTTCCAGTACGTCTTGTTCGAGGTTTGCTCTGCTTTCGGTACGACCGGATTGTCTAGCGGAATTACAGCCCAGATGGGCATAGGCGGCAAGCTCATCCTGATTATTACGATGATGATCGGACGTATCGGGATTATCAATTTGCTCCTCTTCTTGAAGCGCAATGACCGAATCGTACGCTACCATTATCCGAAAGAACGCATCATCATTGGTCAATAGAGGAAAGGAAATCCCCCAGAGCTATGTAGCCGTTGGGGGATTTTTTCGTGTAGAGAATGACATGTTTTTTAGCGCAAGAGGATGTGTCGTTGCACAGTTTATGCACGTGAACGATTGTAATGAAAAAAAGCTCCGCCAAGTCATGTTGGCGAAGCCTTCCTTGTCATCGAATGTCGGATTAATACGGGCCCCAGTTAATCAGGACCCCGATAACGATAAACACGATGGAGAGAACTGTCCATACCGCTGTGAGCGGAAGCATGAACTTCAGCCACTTGCCGTAGGAAATGCCACTCATCGCCAAAATGCTCATCAGAACACCTGAGGTCGGGTTAATGCAGTTGACCACACCTTCTCCGAGCATCAGAGCCTCTACTGCTACCTGGCGCGTAATGCCCATCAGGTCAGCCAATGGAGCCAACAACGGCATCAGCATAACAGCTTCACCTGAACCGGACGAAATCAAGAAGTGCAGCCCGGCGCTTCCGAGGAACATCCCAATCGCCCCTGCCATCGGTGAGAGCGGCTCCAGAATGGTAGCAAGCCCGTACACGATGGTATCAAGGAACTTCCCATCTTCCAAAATGACTGTGACCGCACGTGCCATACCGACAATCAAAGCACCATAAATCAGTCCCTGACAGCCTTTTAAGAACGTTTTGGCGATATCGTTGCCGCTCATCTTGTTGAGCAAGCCTACTCCGATCGCAATGAAAATAAAGATTCCGGACATCTCGTTTACGTCCCATTTGAACAAGATCGTGCAGACGATAAAACCAATCAGAACGATCCCCGTAAACGCCAAGATCAATTTGTGACGGGTTGTAAAATCAACATTTTTCGTGTCTACTTCCATCGTGTTTGAACCACTATCTGAAGGAAAGAGCTCGTCCCCCAAGATACTCTTATTTTGACGAACCTTCCGCGCGTAACTCCCGATGTACAGAATGGTTACGATCACAAACGTAACATAAATGATGGTGCGGTAGCCGATACCTGAAAACAGCGGCAGCTCCGCAATTTCTTGGGACAAGCCCAGCGTTCCTGGAAAAGCAATTGTCGTATTGAATCCGGCATACACACCCAGATAAATTAGAGCCACACCGAAGATCGCATCCATTTTCATCGCTCTCGCAATCATGATGCCAAGCGGAACGAAAGCAATGACGGAGTTGACGATGACACCCAACGTACCCAATACGGAAAAGACGGAAGTGATCAAAATAACCAGTAGCCACTCTCTATTTCCTAATTTTCGGACCATGGTCAGAATCGCTGCATTGAGTGCACCTGTCTTATCCAATACAGCTAAAGCACCGCCTGTGAACAAAACGAGGAAGATGATCGGCGCGCCTTTGACCATCCCTGTCTGGATCGCGGTAAAAAACTCGATAAAGCCCGTAGGATTTGACTCTACCGCATGATAGCTGCCCGGGACAACCGTCGTCACATTGCCGTTTTTTACACGGTCAAATTCTCCTGTCGGGACCACATAGGTAGCCAAAGCACATAGAAGTAAGATGCAAAACAAAAGGACGTAGGCGTCTAGCCGAAATAAGCTTTTCTTTTTTAGTTGCTTGCTCTCTGTCATAAGGTACCCCCCTGCGTGTGTAGCGCTTCTCTAAGAATGTTGGGCTGCTTCATAAATCGCAGCTGTCATGATTTTTGCCCCATAAATCAAGGCATCCGTCTGAAAGGTCATCTGTGGATGATGCAGAACAGGTGTGAGCCCACATCCCAGACCAATCATCGTGGTAGCCAGCTCAGGGCGGTGAATCGCGTAAAAATGGAAGTCCTCTCCGCCTGGCGTCACGCATATATCGGCAATTTTGTCCTCGCCCAATATTTTCCCAATTGCCTTTTTGACTACTTGGATCATGCTCGCATTGGCGACCGCAGCCGGTGTGACTCCCGACCATTCCCACTCTACATCCATGCCCATCAAAGCCCCAGTCTGGCTCATGGCATGCTCGGTCTTTCTCCGTAATTCTGCCATGCCTTCATTGGACTGGGCACGTACATCGAGGCTAAAGGTTGCTCGATCAGGGATGACATTCACTGTTTCTCCCCCTGCTTGCAATTGGGTCATCTTCACGGAAAAAGAGCATCCGTCTTGCAGACGAATGTTTTGCAACGCACTAACCAAAAACGAAGCAGCTTCGATGACATTTTTACCGAGCGCCGGACGTGCTCCGTGTGCTTGCAGACCTGTAATCGTCCCTTTGATGGAGCTAGACGATCCATGCAAAATCGCCGGAGCAGCGCTACCATACGGCACTTCCATTTCCGGTCGCAGATGAACGCCGATCAGCTTTGTCACGCCTTCCAGGGCGCCATCCTTCATCATCTGCAAGGCTCCGCCCATCTTCTCCTCAGCAGGCTGGAAAAGAAAGCGCATCGTTTTCGGCGGCACCACTCCGCTTGCTTGAATAGCAAGGGCGCTGTAGAGAGCCAGCGTCGAGTGAGCATCGTGTCCGCATGAATGATTCGGTCTCACGACGCCGTCTACTTCCTGCACGAGTGCATCCATATCCGCGCGCAAAGCCACGATTTCAGCACTCTCTCCGGGAATCTCTGCATAAAAGCCGTGATGCCCCTCGAAGCGTGTGACGGCAATACCGGCTGCCTCCAAGCGCTCCCGCAAATATCTCGCCGTTTTCTCCTCGTGCCAGCTCGGCTCCGCCAATTGATGCAAATCTTTGTATGTTCGCACTATTTCGTCGCGATACTCGTCCATGTATAAGAACGGATTCATCCGATACATCATCCTCCTTGATGTCTTCTCTAGTATCTCTTTTGGCTCTACCGGATGTATAGCAAGATTTGTGCCAAAACTATATTGTTATAAAAGTTAAGCATTTCTGAACAATTTCAGATTTTTAGGTTATAATATAGGTTGTTTTTTACAGATATCCGATCCAATATTTCCACCCAAATCTAAAAGCTATTCGGCAGATATAAAGGAGTCGCATCATGATAAAACAGAAACCATGCATCTTGTTGATGACCCGGCTGGAGACGATCAGCCAGCTATTTGCAAACACGCTCACGTCTTTTTTCGGCAACCGCTTGAACATCATTCGAAACCATATGCAAGAACGGCTTCACCCGAGTGTGTATGATGAAGTTGATCTCATCCTCGTTTCGGATATGAGTCTCTTGCACGATCAGCCAGTTCCTCCGTCAGACATCCCCGTGCTGCTAGCAAGGCGCACGATTGACATTAACAAATTGGATCAACTCATGGATTTGCCGCCAGGAACGCGCTGTCTATTTGTTTCCAACTCCATCGAAATGGTAGAAGGCGCGATTGAGCTATTGTTTCATCTCGGATTCTCTCATCTGACATTTGTGCCGTACGTACCCGGTACCGAGACTCCGCTTCCTGAAAAAGATCAAATAGATGTCGCTGTCTGTCATGGGCTCAGGGAGCTGATTCCTGTTCATTTTGAAAACGTCATTGAGTTGGGGCACCGCCCTTTGGATTTGACGACGATCTTTGATATTTCGCGTCTGCTTGATCTGTCTCCGGATAAAGCAAACCTGTACACAGCTGACTTCATCAGTGATTTCGTCCATATCGGGCGCAAGCTGACCAACTCGGTACACAATGAACGGAAGCTGAATGAAAAGCTGAGCTCCATTTTAAATGCCGTCCACGAAGGCATCATTGGCACGGATGCCACAGGGAATATCACTGTACTGAACAAAGAAGCCGAGAAAATTTTACATATGACTGAAACCACTTGCATCGGGCGAAATGTAGCGGAGGTCATTCCCGAATTTCTTATTTTGGAGGTAGTAGAGTCACACACGGAAGTAACGAAGCAGGTATTGGAGTTCCGCGATTTGTACCTCTTGGTGACCAAGATTCCCACGTTCTTGGATGATCTGTTTCTAGGCGCGGTCATTACCTTTCAGGACGTGACGAAGGTACAGCAAATCGAACAGGAAATACGGACGAAGAGTGCCAATCTCGGACTGATGACCAAGTATTCGTTTGACAATATCATCGGCAAAAGCCCGTCTATTCAGGCCAACAAGCGAGTGGCGACCAAGCTGGCCGAAAGTGACTTTACGATTCTCATCACAGGGGAAAACGGAACCGGGAAGGAAGTTTTTGCCCAAGCCATCCATCAACACTCGACGCGCCGTGACGGTCCGTTCGTCCCCGTCAATTTTGCAGGGCTGACCGAGAGCTTGGTAGAGAGCGAATTATTCGGGTACGAGGAAGGTTCTTTTACCGGAGCACGAAAAGGCGGAAAGATGGGGCTATTCGAGTTGGCTCACAACGGGACCATTTTTCTGGACGAGATTGGGGATGCCCCGCTTAGCATTCAGGCGTCACTGCTTCGTGTTCTCCAGGAAAAGCAGGTCATGCGCGTAGGGGGCTATCGCGTCATTCCAGTCAATGTCCGCGTCATCGCCGCTACCAATTGCAACCTGATGGAAATGGTCAAAAATGGGACATTTCGCGAGGATTTGTACTACAGGCTGAACGTCCTGCCGTTGCACATCCAGCCCCTGCGTGATCGTCCAGATGATATCTTGGTGCTGATTGATTATTTCTTGCAGAAAAAAAAGCAGCGTCTGTCCTTCTCACGAGAAGTGACGGAACAGCTACTCCGTTACGATTGGCCAGGCAATATTCGCGAACTGGAAAATTTCATTCACTATGCAGTCGTCATCGCAGAGGGGAATCAGGTGGAGCTGGCTCATTTGCCGGAGCGTTTTTTTGCGGGGCATGTCTCTACTCCGCCACTTCTCTCTCACCAGGATGATACGTTGGAAGATACAATCCCGTATTTGTCCAGGCAAGGCTCCTTGGGAGATTACGCAGCAATCCTGCAAGTACTGTCTGATTGCTACAAGCGTCAGGAGCGTATTGGACGCAGTGCCCTGCTCACGAGAATGGAGAATCCCTCCATGACTGAAGCCCAAATCAGACACAAGCTGACCGTGCTGGACCGCGCTGGATGTGTCTCGATTGGGGTCAAGAAACAAGGGACGCAGATTACTGCGTTTGGGCAGCAGGTGTTGGAGGCTTTGCTGAGTAAGGACAAGGGATAATTGTAGTTGTTTTCCAACAGATGTGGAGCCCGAAGTAATGCCACATGTTTTCCAGTCGCCTATATCCTCTCTTCGTTCGGGCGGTCTCCTTCCAAACATATGGCATTACTTCTTTACAGCTATGTTATTATTCATTCTTTAAGTCGTTTTGAAAGTCAGTGCAAGGTAGCTTACTTACTACAACTTCTTGAATCACTTTCAAGGTCTTGACCAAAGCCACGTAGGAAGAAGTGCATTTCCAGTCCAAGCGCCTCTGGAGCCCTACCCAGCGTAGAAATGAATAGCGGGGAATTTCAGCTTCACTTATGAGATACTTCCTCGAAACTTCAACGTTTGAAGCGCTCCCGATATTCATTTAGGAGCGACCAGTCAATCCCCTTGCAGGGCGTAGGCCGAAGCGTAGACTGGAAATGCACTTCTTCCTTCCACTACAGCATCGGTACCAGTCTATGAAAAAAAGCGGCAGGTTCTAGCTCCTCCGCTTTTTTCGTTATTCCACCTAAGTTGTCACGATGGACGACTCTATTTTTTCTGGTTGAATGATAGGCAAAATAGGCAGCTCCATCAAATTTCGATGTTTGCCCGGCCCGTAGTAATCCTGCTCTGCATGAGCCAGACGGAAGCCATAGGCAGACAGCGCGCGAATAGAGGATGCGTTCGTTTCACTCACCGTAACCTGCACGGTGCGAAGTGTCGGGAACTGGCGCAGGGCTTGCAGTCTGGCTTCAATTAGCCGCTTGCCGATGCCTTGGCCTTGAAACTCCTTGCTCACATTGCTGAACAGAAGCCAACCAATCGTCTGGTACATATCAATTCCGGCGCAGCTAAAACCGATGAGCTGGCCGTTATAGGTCGCCTTGAAAATCAGCTCAGGAAACAGCTCCATATACTTTTTCAGCTCATGCAAGTTCATTCGATCGGGTAATGTCATATCCGCCAACGTGATCATTTCCGCAAAATCATCTCTTACGACGCGCTCAATCTGCACTTCCACCCTACCCGCCTCCTGTACATTCGCTCTTACATTTACACTGTAGCAAACGGGTATAAAGCTGGAATGGATGGCGTGTGAAAGTACTGTAAAATTCATTGCGTCCAGCTGAACAATCGTCTATAGAAGCGGGATGTATATAGATATTTTCATCGCCACAGGAAAGCTCGATCCCCTCACGTCTGTCACTTCAAAATCCGGTCCCTCGCCTCTCTCATAATTCGATTGAGGCAACCATGTTCCGTAAATGTAGCGACGTGTGTTTTGCACAAGGTCGGCGTCACCCGTCACTTTGAATTCCGCATATTTTCCGCCAGGCAAGACGAGCGAGATAAAGCCTTCGGGTAGTTCATCAGGAACAAGATTCACAGCCTCCCCGATCACAAAAGAAAAGCTTCCGTCATCTTCAAATTCGCAGGCGATTCCGTACGACATATCTTCCGCCGCTTTATTCGGAATCCGCAAATAGTCTTGATTACGTCCAAATTCATAATAGAAGCCCGGAATGTCTTTAAAATGCTGCTCATCCTGTAAGTTCGTCCGGAACCTGCGCCCAATGATACAAATGTCATCCAGTGTCGTGATGGTTGGTTTGTTCATCGTGATCTCTCCTTTGATCGTTTGGCGAAAGGCCAAGAAGTCCATCTTGGCTAGATAAGGCAGCGAATGATTTTCTTTGCGATACCTTCCAGGTGTAATCCCGAACTGCTTCTCGAAAGCACGAGTCAATGCTTCCTGCGACTGGTATTGATAGGCCAAAGCAATTTCGAGCACATTGTCACTTGTCTGTTTTAGTGCAAGAGCGGCTTCCGACAGCCTGCGCTTGCGAATGTACTCCTGTACGCTGAAGCCTGAGATTGCCTGAAACAGCCGTTGAAAATGAAACGCAGAGAAATGCGCTTGAGAAGCAATTTCTGTGATGTTCATTTCTTCCTGAAGATGCTCTTCCACAAAATCAATCGCGTCCTGAATCCGCTTGTACGTGTCCATCATTGACTTCCTTCACCTATTTTTTCTTTAGTATGCGGGAGATCACTGGCGTTTTTTTGATCAACTGTGCTATCTTTGAAGCTTTACGTCGTCAGTCGCTCTACCAATACGGGCGACAGTTCCTTCTCTTCCTTTTTCCCATCCAGCTGCTGTGTCCAAATCCGCTCATGCAGCATCTCAAATGCGTATTTTCCCATTAACGTACTGGAGCTGGATACGGTGGTGATCTCTAGCAGTTCTCCGATCGGCTGATCATCGCAACCGACTACGGCCAAGTCTTCCGGTACGCGAATGCCCAATCTGCTCGCTTCTTTGATGATCCCTGCCGCGATATGATTGCACGATACGATCATTGCTGTCGGCCGCTCTTCTGTTTGCAGCAATTTCCCCACGACATCCTTGCCGTCTTGGATCGTTAAACACTCTTCAAATGACCATTCTGGAGAGGGTGTCACGTCAATCGTACGCAGCTTTTCGTAATAGGCACGTTTGCGATGCTGACTGTTAAAGCTGTTTTTCCTGCCGATGCAATACCCGATCCGGCGATGCCCCTTCTTCATCAGATACTCCATCCCGATCAGAAACGTTTGATAGTGGTCGATATGAACACTCGAAACAGAGTTGGTATCATTTGCTTCACACGTAATGATAGGTCCGTATGCTGCGTATTCATTGAGCGTTTCGCAAGAGCTGGACCTGGAGCACATGATTAGCCCGTCGATTTTTTTATTTTTGAGCAAGTGTAAAACGCTACGTTCTTGCTCGGGGTTATTATTCGTTTGGCACACCATCAGCTTGTAATGATGCTGAACTGCTTCTGCTGCAATGCCTTCGATAATGGAGCTGTAGTATTGGTTGTTGACGAGAGGCAATGTCACACCGATGACCATCGTTTTTCCCGTAGAGAGGTGGACCGCATTACTGTTTTGAACATAGTTTTGTTCTTCAATAATCTTGAGAATCTCCGCGCGTTTTTTCTCGTTCACGTACGGATGGTTGTTAAGCACACGGGAAACGGTTGAAACGGATACACCAGCCAATTTCGCGATTTCTCTTATGTTAGCCACTCAGATTACTCCTCTAAGTCGGATCAGTTATTATTACATACATCAAAGCACATATCGCTTGCTCTGAAAAGCGTTCCACACATTATGCTCTCCTTATGTAGAATGAAAGGAGTCGTGTTTTGTGGTTCGCTTAAAATTTGAATATCTCTTGTTTATCGTAGGCTTATTGATTTTGGCGCTTGGGATCAACATGATGACGACTATTACATCCTTTGGTCTTAGCCCGTATGATTCTCTGTTTATTGCCCTGTATCAAAACTTCGGGATATCGATTGGCTTCTGGATGTTTGCCATTAACCTGACCTTTGTCATCATCGTCCTTTTCATGGATCGCAGTTATATTACTGTCGGTGCCATTTTGGTCATGATGCTGATCTCCATCTTTGTCGATTTGATCGGGTCCATTGATGCGCTTATGGCTGCTATCCGTTCATTGCCGCCGCTTCTGACCATGGCACTCGGAAACATTTGCATCGGCAGCGGTATCGGGTTGTATGTGTGTACCCAAGTGTGCACAGCTCCCCAAGAGGCATTTGTACTGGTTATGTCGAAAAGATTAAAGTGGACATTCAGACGGACAGAAATTTTGCTGGCGTGCATGTTTCTTAGCGCAAGTTTCCTATTAGATGGCCCGATTTATTACGGAACAGTCGTGCTATCTTTTACGACTGGCTACATTATTCAAGCAGCTATTAACGTCGGGAATAAGATGCTTCGTCTCGTCAATCAAACGAAGGGGGCGGAGGCATAAGAGGAGGAAAGCCTTGAGAAATTTTCGACCAAAAGTTGTGTGTTCCCTTGCAGTAAGTCTGTTTCTATTGCTTATCGGTTGCTCCTCTTCCACTGGTCTCGTAAAAGCTAGCGGAGATGTTTTTGCCCAGAGCGAAATTCACAGACTGACCCAAGATCCTGAAAACGTGAGGCATTACCGACCGATGAGTATTCAGGAAATGACACCGCTATTGCCTTCGTCTCTCCAAAGCAGAATCAAGCCAGTGGATAAAACGAAGCTACCTTTTCCTGTCGAAAAAGAGATGGCCTATCTCGTCTCATTCTCCTCAGGCTTGGAAAAAGTAACACGACACCAGCTACAACTGACATACGCGCAGGGTAACGAAGTCCCTATTACGGAAAACTTCTTCATCATACGTATGACAGAGACAGATGAAAACCCTTTGGCCCACGCGAAGCCATCTGCTTCTGGACTGGATTCGTTTGGGAACGTCATGCGCGTTGAGCCACTGGCCGACGATATCACTTTCTATCATCATATCATCACGACAAACAGCTCTTATGTGTATAACTTTTACAAGTACGATGATAAAAATCAGGCAGTAAATCTGATCGTCACAAGCGCCCATGAGATGGAGTTCTATGATCAAGGAATCTTGTATCATCTCGCGTACCACACTGGAAACAATCAACTGGACCCTACCCTTCATGATCAGATGGTAGCGCTGGCGAAGGATTTAATTTCTGTCCGTTCCTAAATGAAAAAGAAGGATTCCCCTGTAGCTCATAAGACTGCGAGGCGGAATCCTTTTTTCTATCTCTTGACCTTCACGCGGCGTGAAGCTTTACGATATTTTCCAGTACGATCAAGTAACTGGAGGATGAACGATGCCAAACCACGAACAAATTTATAAAAATCAAGCGGAACAGTACGATCTGATGATTTCCAGACAACCAAGTCTGCTCGCTGTTATCGAAGAAATCACCCCTATCAAAGGACAGGACGTGATCGATCTGGGAGCTGGCTCAGGAAGACTCACGTCTGTGCTCGCCCCTCATGCCAAGTCCATTCTGGCTCTCGATGCTTCCGCTGCCATGCTAGAAGTGAATGCACAACAACTGACGCAAGCTGGTCTTTCCAATTGGAAAACCAACGTAGCGGATCATAGAGAACTTCCCGCAGACGCTAATAGCGCGGATGTCATCGTAGCAGGGTGGACGGTTTGTTACCTTACCAGTTCAGAAGTTCCCAACAACGAGTTCAATCTTGAAAAGATCATCCAAGAGATGAAACGCGTGCTTCGTCCTGGTGGCACAATCGTCATCATGGAGACGATGGGGACCGGATATGAAACACCTCACCCACCCGAATTTCTTACACAGTACTATTCTTTGTTAGAAAACAAATACGGCTTCTCTCACAAATGGATTCGCTTGGACTATCAGTTTAAAGACATAGCGGAAGCAGAACAGCTTTCACGTTTTTTCTTTGGAGATGAGCTTGCAGACAGAGTCGCTCGGGAAAAACTGGTGACATTGCCGGAATGTGCGGGAGTATGGTGGCTGAAACCCCACTAAAAATTTGGATTTCCCATCTTGCCCATCTGATAGTCGTTAAAGGCCTCAGCGATTTCCTCGGGGCTATTCATAACAAATGGACCATGCATGACAATCGGCTCGTCGATCGGTTCCCCGCTGAGCACAAGAATGATTGTATGGTCTTCTTGTCCCTCTATCTGAATCTCACCGGGAACATTTTCAAACAAGACAAAATCCCCTTCATGGACGACCTGGCTTTCGTTGATTCGGGCTGATCCTCGCAATACCAGAGCAGCGGTATTAAAGGACGTTGGCAGGCTACATTGTGCTTTTCCACCTGCTTTGAGCTCAATATCGAACAAATGGATCGGCGTAAATGTTTGCGCTGGCCCCTTTATGCCGTTGAATTCTCCAGCAATGACGCGAACGCTCCCACCACCATCGGGTAAATCGCTTCTTCCCATTTGGGAAGACAGCAGCTCCTGATATCTCGGGGAATGCATCTTGTTTGCACGGGGAAGATTCACCCAGAGCTGAATCATTTGAAACAGTCCGCCGCGCTTGGCAAACTCTCGTTCATGATATTCCTTGTGTAAAAGTCCCGAGCCTGCCGTCATCCACTGTACGTCTCCTGGGCCAATGATGCCATGGTTCCCTTGATTGTCATGATGCTCAATGGACCCCTCATAAGCAATGGTGACGGTCTCAAATCCGCGATGGGGATGCGCTCCTACGCCTCTGACCTGCTCACTGGGAGGAAATACAAAGGGCGCGTTGTAATCCATCAAGATAAAGGGGCTAAGTCGTTGCCCGAACCGATTTCCCGATGGAAAGTAGTTGGAGACACGAAAACCGTCACCGACCATATGGAAGGGGGCTCCCTTGTAACCCCCCTCGATTTTACGAAAGACTGTCATTGTTCAGGACCCCTTTACTTTGCTGGCAGTACATCATGGTCGATATATCTTTCACCATTCAGCTCACTAATGACATTGACCGCTACTTTGGCACCGTCTCCGGCAGTAATAATGGCATGGAAGCCGGCTCCAGCACAAACACCTGCGGCCCATACGCCTTCCATGCTCGTCTTACCGCTGTTATCTACCGAAATAACCGTTTTGACACGAGGTTCGGTCCCTGGCTTTGTTTCAATTCCCAATTGTCCCGCCAAGTCTACCAGCATCCCCGTCGTCAGGATGATCTGATTGGCTTCAAACTGCCCTTTGTCCTCTGTCTCAATGACAAAGCCATTTTCCTTTTTCACAATGTTCGTTACTTTGTCTTGCACCAATTCTGCTCCGTACTTGATCGCCTGCTGTTTCCCCGTTTCTACAAGCTCAGGTCCTGTCATTTCCATTACGCCAAGGTAATTCCAAAATAATGCCCGCTTTGTTACGCTCTTGTCGTTGTCCACAAGCAACGTTTTCTTGCCTGATTTTGCTGCAAAAAGTGCCGCGCTTGATCCAGCAGGTCCTGCTCCAATAATGACGATATCGTACATAATGATATACCCCTTTCCTCTTCGAAAAAATGACGATTCCTTCTGCCAGCCAGACACTGGCTACTCTCGTATTATTACCCCATCATTACCAATAAACCGTAGAAAGCGCCCTCTCTTATATCTCAAATTAGAGATATCAGAACCGATTGAATACGTTCCGTTCATTACAAGGTGGGCTAAAAAACTGTGGTTGTGTTATATCTTGAATTAAAGATATAACGAGCACGATTATTCGTCAAGGAAATTTTCACGCTACACCAAAAAAGACGACCCCTGATCGTTCAGAAGTCGTCCGCTTGTTATTTCCGAGTGTCTCTTATTTTTTCACAGAAGGCATGACACCCTCTGGAATCGGACACACATACGTTTGACCGCCCAGACGCTGTTTCAGCTCGGCTTTTGCCTGTTCGATCAGCTCTGGTTTTTTCAGCATGTCAACAGCTGTAGAAGCCATGACTTTCCCCGCATGTAGCATCCCTTTATGTGCCATGGATGTCGCCCCTAGAGACACCCATTGCCAGGAGTGCAGCGTGGAGCCGTTAATATAGCACGCAGTCGTGCATTGCGCGGTCGGCGTAATCCAGCTCACATCCCCTACATCTGTGGAGCCGTTCAGCGGGATTTTTGATCCGTCGAATGGGTTGAGCCATGTCACCATGTCTGGGGCAGGCATGTCCGGTGACTGTTTTTCCGAAGTAGCGAGTTCCTGCTTGGACAGCGTCGAACACATTTCTTTTGCCAATTGCAGTTCCGCTTCATCATGCACAGGGACGCCCAACTCCTGGAAGTTTTTGTACATGACCTCTTCGAGTAGCTTGTTTTGTACGAGGTTTGAGCACGCTTTGTCGAATACGATCTCTACCTCAGTTTCGGTCATGAGCGCAGCGCCTTGCGCAATTTTGCATACGCGCTCGTAAATCTCCTGTACCTGATCAATCTTTGGCGCACGTACGAGGTACAATACCTCTGCTTTTGGTTGAACTACATTTGGCGACAAACCGCCGGAGTTCGTGATGGCATAGTGCACACGTGCTTCCGGGATGATGTGCTCACGCAAGTAGTTCACGCCGACGTTCATCAATTCCACCGCATCCAGTGCGCTTCGACCGAGATGTGGACTTGCTGCCGCATGGGCGCTCTTACCTTTGAACTTGAAGTAGATTTGATAGTTCGCGAGCGAATCGATGGACATGATGCTGTTGTAGCCCATTGGGTGCCAGCAAAGTGCGAAGTCCACGTCATCAAACAATCCTGCTCGCGCCATGAATGCTTTCCCGGACCCACCTTCTTCTCCTGGGCAGCCGTAGTAACGAACAGTCCCCGTCATGTTGTTCTCTTCCATGTACGCTTTCACTGCAACGGCTGCCGCTAGCGAAGCGGTACCAAGCAAGTTGTGTCCGCAGCCATGGCCGTTTGCGCCTGCTACGAGAGGCTCTTCTGTAGTTTGGCCTTTTTGCTGGCTCATGCCCGACAGAGCATCGAACTCACCCAAAATCGCTACGACAGGATTGCCGCTGCCAAAGCTTCCGATGAAGGCCGTTTGGATTCCGCCTACTCCGCGCTCAACCTTGAAGCCCTCTCCTTCTAGTGTTTGAGCCAGCAATTCAGCAGATTGATACTCTTCAAAACGCGTCTCCGCGAAATCCCAAATCTGGTCGCTCACCTTGATGAAGGCATCTCGTTTTTTCTCAATCATTTCTGCAATTCGCTTGGTATGCATTCGCAAACATCCTTTCTGCCCTCGTTGTCCACGTACTTTTTCGCTCAGTTAGGAACGTTTTTTACGTCAGCAATCGCCTTGCAATTCGGTTCAAAAGCGCTACGCTGCGTGGCAAAATCTCTTCTTGTATATCAAATTTCGGATGGTGGTGAGGCGCTGGGATATCCGTACCAATTGCCATGTACGTTCCTTTTCCGCCACGATCCTGAACGCGTTTAATCATAAAGCTGGCATCTTCACTGCCCATTGAGTTGTAATCGCCGTGCTTAAAGGAATCGAAGCCTTCTACTTGCTTCGCTTCTTCCAGTGCCAACTCTGCCATCTCCACATCGTAGTTGATCGGGATGGCTCCCCCGACGACCTCGATCTTGTAGTCAAGCTCATGCATAGCGGCACTGTGCGCGATGATGTTGCGTACGCGGTTTTCTACTTCTGCATTTACTTCTTCGGTAATGGAGCGAGTCTCCACAACCATCTTGGCATAGGCCGGTATGATGTTCGCTGCTGTTCCGCCTTCTAGCACACCCACATTGATCCTCGTATCACCCGTACTGAAGCGCGGAATCGCATGAATGTTCAACAGGGCGGTAGCCGCTCCGAGCAATGCATTTTTCCCTTGCTCTGGCGACGCACCAGCATGAGAAGAAACACCGTAGAAATGCGCCATCATTTTCGTGGTAGCCAAAAAACCATAGGAACCGCCGTGTACCTCACCTAGCGGTACATTGACACCCAAATGGTTGCAGAAAATATAGTCAACATCGTCCAAATGGCCTTTTTCCACGATCGCGTATGCACCACGAACGCCTTCTTCGGCTGGTTGGAAAATCAGTTTGAGCGTACCGGAAAAATCTCCTGCTGCAAGCGCTTCTGCCAATCCCAAGCCAATCGTGGTATGACCGTCGTGAGCGCAGGCATGCATGTTGCCTTCATAATGGGAGCGGAAGCCATTCGCTTGTGGAAAATGGTCTTGCTCCGTACTTTCCAATACAGGCAGTGCGTCCATATCAAAACGGAAAGCAACCGTTGGTCCAGGTGCCTTCCCTTTCTTCACACCGATCACTGCTGTATAGCCACCGCGCATTTTTTCAACAATCGCCGGGTTTGCACCGTCACGTAAAGCTCTTTCATACGCTGCCTCGAGAACCGCCTCGGAAGGCAAGCCCCGACGGGAATCTCCATCGATTGCTTCTTGTCCGTATATGACCTCATAGCCGAGGGACGTCAAAATCTCTACTACCTTGGAAGCGGTACGGAACTCCGTAAAACCTACCTCTGGGTGTCTATGAAAATCTCTTCGCAACGAAACCAGATCCAACATCGTTCAATTCCTCCTGTTAACTCTGGAGCATGTCTTTTTCCATGTCCAGGTCCGATAGGCAAGCTCTAGAAATATGAGAAGACTGGCAAATGTAAACCCTTACAATATACGAATAATAAAAGACATTTTCGCTTAATTGAATTATATAGTTGCCTCTTCGTTTTTTCAATAGAAGTTGTTAGACTTCTTAAAAGATAACAAAACTTCTTCTCGCTATTGTGGTGGGGAGGAAACAGGAGAAAACGCTCAGATTCTAGGGCCACCCCCTGCGGGATTGACTGCACGACTCCATGCAAAAAACGAAACCGCGTCCAAAGTAGTCTCTTCAGGATGTGTCTCAGAGGTGGACGCTTAAGAACGTGTTTCGCTTTTTGCATTCCGTCTCGGTCGGTGTCCCTAAGATCTTCGCTTTTTTCTCCTGTTTCCTCTACGAACTTTCAACGTTTTCCGATTTTTTTAAGCCTTAAAATAAATGAAGAACGTTATCAGTTACGACAGAGAAGAATATTTCCAGACGTAGCGACTTGTGGAGTCCTACCGAGCGGAGAAGGGATTGGCGGGCAAAAGAAACGCAACCGTGCCCATACGACGTAGCGGCTACCACTTTTGCGTTTCCCCGCGAATCCCTTCGGAGCGGGCAGTCTTGACCCCCAGCAGGACGGAGCCTGGAGCCTAGTCTGGAAATATTCTTCTCTTCACCGCAGCCCCATAATAAAAAAACACCCGAACATTACATCGGGTGCCTTCATTTCTTTAACTGATAAAGCTTCTTCGGACGTCCACGTACAGCTTGCTGCTCTTCCCCGCTAAACTCGGCCAAATCCACTTCGCACAAGCTGCCCATGATCCGCTGTGCATTCCGTACCGTCATCGACAAGTGCGAAGCGATATCCGTCGTCGAAAACGTCTTCCAGCCCATGCGCTGAACCAGCGCACGCAGCTTGTGATACGATTTGACACTTACATTAGCCCGGTTCAGCTTTTCCAGCAGCTCGCGATCACTGGAGCGGAACGAATAGGCGAGCTCCTCTGTTTCTCCAACCGATTCCATCATGACGCCATTATCCTGTACGACAACAATGCCCGCCCCAGGTCGTTCTTTTGCGTGCTGGATTGCTTTTCGCGCATTGTTTTCCGCAGAAAAAGCTGTGTCCCCAAAGCCTACACCTACTGCAACCGGAACCTCTGCCTCCAAAGAGAGCTGTTCCACCGTATGTCGTAACATTTCAATCTCTCGTTGAATCGCACCACGCGAGCTGAAAATCTGGTAGCGTCCGTTGCCATTTGCCAGCAGAGAGCCGTCCAGCCGATCGCAGAGCGCAAGCAAAATTTGTCTGATCTTCAGCTCCAAATGCTGCAAGTAAAAGCGTGTGCTCGCCCGCTCGGGAATCTTGTCAAACTGCTCCAGCTCAATGATCTCTACCCCGATTTGTGTGTCCTTGAAATAGGAGCTTTTCACCTTTTCAATGACGATTTTCATCGCTTGCCGAATCTCCATTTTCGTCATCAGGACACGATAGACAGGAATGCCTTCCTCGCGCAACGCATGTTCAACCACAGAAAATGTGGTGAACGCTCCTTGTGTCTTGCCTTCACGCCACAGCGATATATGAAACTGCGTGATCGCATCGAGGTCAAAATTTTCGTTGTACATACTGACGTAAATCCCCTCTTCGGGTATGTCCAGCTCCGACATCGCCTCGCTCAAATGCGTTCCTTCCGAATCAATCATGTCAATGGATACACGGTTCACGGCTGTCTTTTGATCAATCGACATCTGAATGAAGCAGCGGTACAGATTCGAACCGTTCGGTGGGCAATACACGATATTGGCATCCGGGCTGAGTACGTTTTTCGCGATCGTGAACGGAATCGGTCCAGAGAAAAACCATCCGTTTAATTCTGGATGATGCTCCAGAACGATTTTGCTCACGTCACGAACGTCCTCATAACGAAAAGGAACAAATTCGATCTCATGCTCAAACTCATTGGCAACCGCCAGTATCCGCTCCACCGAAGGCCGTGGTCCTACAACACCGATTCTATACATAAGGGCGTTATCTCCTACCTAGTCATGATCGACACCTTTTCCTCATTCATATCATGTGCCGTTCTCTTTGTCTACTGGATGCCAAGCATGCTGTACTACGCTTGCTCCATGATTTGCATAACCATTTGTTCGAGTGAAGCAGTGGGCTTGCCGATGATTCTCTCCAAATCCGTCGTCGTGCTGCTCGCATCAATTTGCATCAAGAAGCGATACAGCCAGCTTTCTGCAACAGGGTCCTCTCGATGTCTGATGGATTTGCCTGTCTGTGCCGCCAACACTTCAGCCAGCTTTGCGAAATTCCAAGCTCGGGAAGCCGTAAGCTCGTAAGTCTGATTTTCGTGCCCCTCTGTGCTGATGACAGTGGCAGCAGCCAATGAAAGATCCTCGCGTGTCACTGTGTGAAAGCTCCACTTGCCAGGGTATGTAATGAGCTCTCCTGTTTCGATTGCCTGCTGAATACCAAATGCCGCAATCACATCACTGTAAAGTCCATTTCGCAGAAACGTATACGGTATCCCTGTCGTGCGAATGGCGTGTTCCGTTGCCAAATGGAGATGCGTGAGGGAGATATTTGCCTTTTCCAAAAAGGCAAAGCTGGTATACACCATGTGAGTGATATTAACTTTTTTCGCCGCTTCTATGACATGACTATGCTGTCGTACACGAACGGTATCATCAGTGTGCGGGCTGGAAATAAACAAAAGCTTCGTGCCACCCGCAAAAGAGCGTTCCAGAGACAGAGGGTCATCATAATCCGCCTGTCTTACCTCGATTCCCAACTCTCTTAACCGTGTCGCTTTGTCCAGTCTGCGTACACAGGCAATGAGGCGTTCTCTTTCCACCCTTTTCAAAAGCTGTTCGATAATCAAGCTCCCTAGTTTGCCCGTTGCTCCTGTGATGAGAATGGACATGCTTTTGCCCCCTTTTCCCCTCCAGCTCAAAGTTCATCTCACACTTTGCCTTATTTTCTCTAATAAAAATATCAGTTGATGCAGCTCCTGCTCCTCCAGACCTTTTAGCCCCTCTGCAATTACCTGGCGATTCCCGGGAAGGTGCACGGAAAGAAGCTGTTTTCCTGCTTCTGTCAGTGAGATTACGGATTTTCTACCGTCTTTGGGATGGGGAGCCCGGTGTATCAGACCGTCTGTTTCCAGTGGTGCAAGCAAAAGACTAATGTTGGCCTTCGTCACTCCAATGCACTCTGCCAAGCGTGAAGGCAGGATACTGTCACCATGCTTCGCAATCTCTACCAATAGTCGAATTCTTGCACCGTTCATGCCATTTGCATGCCAATATTTTTCTGAGAGCCCCACCAAATCTGCGGTGGCGTCTACCAAGGAAAAGAATGCTTTTGTCCGTAAAGGGGGCTGGTTTACATACGTTTCGAGATCATCTGCCATGCTCTTCCCCCCTTATTTAGTTAAGTGCTTAACAACTTGAAATGTAATCCATTTGTATTTTTTTGTCAATGCGCTTTTTATCGTAATTAAAAAGAACTGATGGGTTATATACACCTTATCCATCAGTTCTTTCTCTATGAAAACTTCTCCATTATTAAGTTGAGTTCGAAGATTTATGTTTTAGACGACTAATAGCGATTCAAGTTTTTAATGTACTTGCCAGCAGCCACTTGTCCCTCGTAAACCCATCCTGGTGGAACAGGTGAATATTTGCTTACTAATAATACCGTGCCATAAGGAGCTCCAACGACATTCATGATCGTTTTGCTATCATAATTTTCTCGAGCTACAACCCATCCAGTTGGAATGGGGGAGAACTTGGTCACATTGAACTCCGTACGATAAGATGCTCCTATTACATATTTTATCACCCGACCAGCTACTTCATCTCTTAAAACTACCCATCCTGCTGGAACAGGAGAATATTTGCTTACTCGTAATTCCGCACCATAAGGAGCACCTGCTGTATTTTTAATGAGCTTGGAACCTAGATCTTCACGAATGACGACCCAACCTGCTGGGACAGCAGCAGATTTTCGAATCCATTCCTCATCTGAACTCCATCTGGCAGAAGCTAATGAATGTTCTTTCTGCCCACCAACACTCGATGGTGTGTTTGCAGCTTGAATCGGAGACGTTAGCACTGCAGAAAATACGGCTACACTTAATGCTGAAAAAACCATTTTCTTGAACATAGTGATTCCCACCTCTCCTATCATTAAAATTTACCAAAATATACCATATATTTAAAAACGAGTAAATTTTTAAGAAAAATCAATTAACTTTATACCACTATTCCTATCTTTCAATGACCTAAGTAAATATTTTTTATCGAGAAACTAAAAAAATTCCTTTGCTATCGAAAACGCAAGCAAATATTCTGAATATACGTTTCTATCATTTTTAAGGGGGGTATTTATGAAAAAGGGACTGGCAATTGCAACCTGTCTTACCTTGCTTTTCGGGGTATTAGCGGGGTGCTCGAACTCTTCCGCACCTGCTCAACCCACTGGCTCCACTACACCTACAGAAGCGACAAAAACAGAGCCGATGGTGTTAAAATGGAGCATCAACAGCGAACCGCCTTCGATGGACCCTGGGATCGCCGTCGACGCGGATTCGTTTGACATGATTTATGCTGCCTTTGAAGGTTTGACCAGCTATGACCTGAATGGTCAACTCGTCAATGCTACGGCTGAGAGCTTCACCAACTCGCCGGATTACATGAACTACACCTTCAAAATTCGCAAGGACGCCAAATGGAGTAACGGAGACCCTGTCACCGCCCATGATTTCGTCTATGCAATCAAGCGCAACCTCGATCCGAAAACAGCGTCCGAGTATGCCTATCAGCTTTACTACATTAAAGGAGGAGAGGAGTACAATACAGGGAAAGGCAAAGCAGAAGACGTAGGGGTCAAGGCTGTAGACGACTACACCGTCGAATTCAATCTGAAGTCACCGACTCCATTTTTCCGTGAGCTAACCTTCTTCCCTACCCTCTTCCCGTTGCATCAAAAAACGCTGGAAGGAAACCCGAAATGGGCGGATGAAGCGAAAACAATCGTAGGAAATGGTCCATTCATCATGGACACGTGGGAGCACAAAAGCAGAATCGTCTTTACGAAAAACCCGAACTACTGGGATAAAGACAACGTCAAGCTCGAGCGGATTGAAATTGCTATGATCGAGGACAACAATACAGCGTTCTCGATGTTTGAAAATGGCGACATCGACTGGGGCGGCTATCCTGCCTCAACACTTCCGACTGACGCAATCCCTACACTCAAAGATGCGGGCAAGCTGATGGTCGCGGATAATCCGGGCACACAATCCGTTGTTTTTAATACAAACAAACCACCGTTCAACAACAAAAAAATTCGCCAAGCCTTCGCTTATGCCATCAACCGTCAGGAAATCATCGATAATATTTTGCAGACGGGTGTTCCAGCCGCCTACGGTTGGGTACCGACTTCCATGGGATTAAAACCAGACGGCTACTTTAAAGAAGACCAGGCAAAAGCCAAAGCATTGCTGGAAGAAGGTATGAAAGAGCTCGGACTCTCGACCTTCCCGACTATTACCTACACCTTTGACTCGAATGATACCAACAAAAAGCTGGCAGAGGCCCTGCAAGATCAGTGGAAAAAAGCACTGGGTGTTGACGTGAAGCTGTACACGGCGGAGCTGAAGGTGTACCGCGACATGAGATCGCAAGCGAACTTTGACATGATCCGTTTCCAATGGGGCGCAGACTTCAACGACCCGATCAACTTCCTGGAGATGTTCCGCGACAAAACGGGCGGAAACAACCACCCTGATTGGGAAAATGCCAAGTTCAAAGAGCTGATCGACAAGAGCTACAACGAGCCTGATCTCGACCAGCGCAAAAAAATCCTGCTAGAAGCGGAAACGATTTTGATGGAGGAAATGCCGCTGGCTCCGATCAACTTCCGTGGAAGCCCTTATGTGAAAAACGACAAGGTGAAAGATTTCATCATCTTTCCGCTGGGAGGCGCGTACTTCAAGTACACCTCGGTTAATCCATAAGAAATAAGATATTATTTGTGTTTATGCGAACATAGTGGTGGGGAAGAGAAAAACGGGCTCCCTCCGTTCGTGGCACGCCAACGAGGAAGCAGGGAAGTCCGTCTCCACTCCAAAAAGCGGTACGTCGACCAAAAGCCACCCGATGGGCGGAAGGTTCTCAGGGGAGAGGTTGGTCGACAAGCGTGTACCGCTTTTTTCCGTTTCGACTGGGGAGGCGCGCCAAGGCCTCCGGTCGCTCCGTTTTTCTCTTCCTCTCCGAAACCTTTGTATTCACGAGTTTCTTGAAAACACATAACCCAAATAAAACAGGCTGTACCTGTCTGAATAGACGGTACAGCCTGTTTTATTACATTTACACAGTCAGCGTTTTTTGGTCGTTTCCGTGGTAAGCATTGGTGTCCAGTTCTTTTGTCACTCTGCTCGTCAAGAGTCCGGACGTCATGCTTCCGCTTACGTTTAGCGCGGTGCGGCCCATGTCAATCAAGGGCTCAACGGAGATGAGCAGACCGACAATGGCAATCGGCAAATTCATCGTGGACAAGACGAGCAGTGCTGCAAAGGTCGCTCCGCCCCCTACGCCTGCAACCCCGAAGGAGCTGAGTGCCACTACTGCAATCAGTGTCAGGATGAACGATGGTGTCAGCGGATCAATTCCCGCGACTGGAGCCACCATGATGGCCAGCATGGCTGGATAAATACCAGCGCAGCCGTTTTGCCCGATGGAGAGTCCAAAGGATCCTGCGAAGTTGGCAATTCCCTCAGGAACACCCATGCTTTGCTGCGTTTTTACATTCAGCGGCAAAGCACCCGCGCTCGTACGAGAAGTGAAGGCGAACGTCAGGACAGGGAATGCTTTTTTCACATAGGTGATTGGATTCAATCCTGCAAACGTCAACAGCAACAAATGGATGATAAACATGATGATCATCGCCACATACGATGCGACAACGAACTTGCCCAGCTGCCAGATGGCATTGTAATCGCTGGTAGCTGCGACTCTGATCATGATTGCCAATACACCATATGGCGTCAGACGCAGGATCAAAGTCACGACACGCATAGTGATCGTATGGAATGCGTCCACAATTTTCGCAAACAATTCAGCTTGCTCCGGATTTTTGCGTTTTATCCCTAAATACGCAACACCGATAATCGCAGAGAAAATCACAACAGCAATCGTGGAAGTCGCACGATCTCCAGTCAGATCGAGGAAAGGATTCGCAGGAAGCAGTTCCAGAATTTTAGCTGGCATGCTCAAGTTCTCGATATCACCTAAGCGCTGCTCTACCTGTTCAATCCGAGCGGATTCCGCATCTCCCTGCTGGAATTGTGCCCCGTCGAGATTAAAAGCCAAGGTAGTGGAAATCCCGATCGCTGCCGCGACAGCAGTCGTCCCTACCAAAAGTCCGATAATCAGCGTACTGATTTTCCCAATGTTATTGGTTAGTTTCATTTTGGTGAAAGCCGATAAAATAGAGATGAATACCAGTGGCATTACGATCATTTGAAGCAGCTTCACATAGCCTTTACCTACAATGTTGTACCATTCGATGGTGGATTTGAGTACGTCCGATTTGGCTCCATATACGTATTGCAAAATGAGTCCAAATAAAATCCCGAGTCCGAGACCGACAAATACCCGCTTGGAAAAAGAAATATGCTTCTTTTGCATGGCGTATAATCCAGCAATGAATAAGAGCAACAAAACAATGTTTATGATGATCAATAACGTCGACATATATTCCCCTCCCTTTTTTTTATGTACCTCTCATTATTGTATTCGGTATAGATATAGTTATATTACCAACAATCCCTACTGGTCAAGTATGAATTGTTTTTGTATTATTCCAAACTGTCTTACAGAGGTAGATAATGTCCAGCTGTAGTGGTGGGGAGGAAACAGGAGAAAACGCTCAGCTTCTTGTCCCGCCCGCTGTGAGATTGACTGCCCGACTCCATGCAAAAAGCGAAACCGCGTCCAAAGTGGTCTCTTCCTCGAAGTTATTTCAGAGGTGGACGCTTAAGAGCGTGTTTCGCTTTTTGCATTGCGTCTCGGTCGGCGTCCCAAAGATCTTCGCTGTTTTCTCCTGTTTCCTCTGCGAGCTTTCAGTATTCACCGTGTTTAAAAATCCTTAAAAGATTGAAGAATGTGATCAGTTACGACAGAGAAGAATATTTCCAGACGTAGCGACTTGTGGAGTCCAACCGAGCGGAGAAGGGATTCGCGGGCAAAAGAAACGCAACGTGCTCGGGCGACGAAGCGGCTACCACTTTTGCGTTTCCCCGCGAATCCCTTCGGAGCGGACAG